>CALIJD010000285.1 GCA_938017885.1 uncultured Granulicatella sp. | reverse complement strand
TCACACGTCTAAAAGACCATGTACGTTTTCTGGAACCATCCATACAAGTGACGCTAACAAATGTGAAAGACCTTGTCAAAGGCCAAGAAGATTACTTCAAAGTTGGAAAACCCTTCGTTACTTTTCTACCGACTTATTTAGAAGGTGGAAACGGTGTGGATAATGGAGACGTTGAAGTCTTAACCAATCCGCTTGGTGATTTCCTCGCTTATGAACATAATTATGCACATTGCTTTGGGGTGATTGGTAGCGGAAATCGTAACTTTAATAAGCAATTCTGCCTTACCGCCCGTCAGTATTCTGAGCGTTTTGGGTTCCCAGTGCTCGATGAATTTGAATTACGCGGAAGTAACCGCGATGTGGAGCGCATTGCTGCAATGCTTCTTGAAAAAATCTAAACACAAAAATAGGCCCGTAGATTCATTCTACGAGCCTTTCTTTTTATTTAAAATAGATTTTGCATTTTTCACTAAAGCCAACTAATGCTTCCATCGTAGCGGGTTCCATTGCGGTATGACCTGCCGCTTGTGCATAGATGAGTTCTGCTCCAACGACAGCTTGAGCGAGTTCAAACGCCGCACTTGGTAAACAGTCCACATCATAACGGCCATGAACGATATGCATTGGAATCCCCTTGAAGGCCTCTGCACGATTCAAGATGTAATTATCATCTTCTACAAAGCAATGATGATAGAAGAAATGGCATTCCATTCGCGCAATCGTCAGCGCCGCGCGTATGCCTGCTTCATCCCATACAATCGGCTCATACGGAATTAATTTCACGAGACCATGTTCCCACTCTGCCCACGCACGCGCTGCTTCTAGACAAATCGATTCATCCTCTGACGTCAAACGCTTGTAGTACGCATTCACCAATTCTCCTTGTTCTTCAACAGGAATTGGTGCTTTAAACTTCTCGAAGTTCTCTGGATAAAAATGAGACGCCCCATCTTGATATAACCAATCTACATCGCTTTGACGACCAAGGAAGATCCCACGAAGCATCAATCCCACGACGCGTTCACGGTGTGCAATCGTGTAATGTAAGGCTAGCGTTGTTCCCCAGCTACCACCAAAGACAAGCCATTTATCAATCCCTAATGTGGTACGAATCTTCTCCATATCCGCTACTAAATCATGTGTCGTATTCTCTTCTAACGATGCAAAAGGGCTACTCTTTCCACATCCACGTTGATCAAATTGGATAATGCGATAAAATTCTGGATCAAAAAACTGACGATTCACTGGAGAGGATGCCCCTCCTGGTCCGCCGTGTAAAACAACAACTGGATGCCCTAGGGGATTTCCTGACTCTTCCACGTAAATGGTATGCAAGGCGCTCACTGGAATCATATGTTCGTTATAGATTTCGATTTCTGGATATATCTCTGTTCTCATTACTTGGCTCCTTTAATGATTTCTTGAACTCTCTTTTTAAATTCTGGTAAAACATCCTCTTCAAACCATGGATTTTTTGCCATCCATCGACGATTTAAAGGAGATGGGTGTACTAGTGGAAACATCTTTGGCAAGTATTCTTTATACGCCTTAACTGTTTCCGTTAAGTTTTTCTTCTTTGTATTTTTTAAATAATAGTCTTGTGCGTATTTTCCAACCAATATAATCAGTTCAATATCCGGCATTAAGGCTAATGTGGCTGCATGCCATTTTTCTGCAAATCCTTTACGCGGTGGAAGGTCTCCTGACTTTCCCTTCCCTGGGTAATAGTAATCCATAGGAACGACTGCGAATAAATCAGATTGATAGAAGAAATCACGATCAACTCCCATCCAGCTTCTTAGATTATCACCACTTTGGTCATTCCAAAACAATCGACTCTTTTGTGCTTTAATTCCAGGAGCTTGTCCAACAATCAAAATCTTTGCGCTTCGAGGCGCAGAAAATAATGGTTTAATTCCAGCTTTTGTATACGCAACATTTTGTGAATCAGCCTCAATTTTTTTCATTAATTTTTGTATTTCTTGCATCTATATTCCACCCTTCTCACTTAGAATACTCCCATTCTTTATAGACTGCAAATGCTTCCCTGTAAAAAAATCCCCTAAGTCTTTTACAACTTAGAGGATTTGATTCTTT
>CALIJD010000284.1 GCA_938017885.1 uncultured Granulicatella sp. | reverse complement strand
CACAGATGTCTAGTAAGTGATGACAAACGCCTTCTTTTTCTTCCCATGTAACTTTTGCTGTGCCAATATCAAGCCCCTTATACACTTGAAGCGAGTCTCCATTAATGATTTCGCCATTGAAGTGTTTTGCAAGTTCAATACTGAGAGCTGTTTTTCCTACCGCAGTTGGTCCCACAATTATAATAATTTTTGGTAGCTTATCGCTCATAGTTCTCCTTTAATTGTAACGCCTTTTCCGGATAGTCCGTAAAAATGGCTTCAATCTGTAGTTCAAAGCAACGATTCATGTTTTTATCTTCATTCACAGTCCATACACGTAAAGGTAATTGATTCGTATTCCATTCAAGCGTCCAATCGAGCAACTTCAAATCCGGATGATATGCTTCTTTTTCAAGCATAGCATCCCCCTTATTCGCCCACTCGACTGACTCAAATAGAAGCCCAATTTCTTGATCTGGCTTCATCTTTTTGAGCTCAACTAATGTATATGGGTTAAAGCTAGAATAGACAATTGTAAATGGCCAAGTCTTGGTACCTTGCAGTGCAAGACATTTCTCAACTAGACCTTCATATTGAATAATATCTGTTTTTAACTCAATATTTAATTGACCGTTAAAACCTAGCTCTTTCAGCAATAGGAGTACTTCTTCAAGAGTTGGAATCTTCTCACCTGCAAAATCGTTCTTAAACCAACTTCCTGCATCTAATGCTTTAATTTCTGCTAGTGTTAAGTTTCTGATTTCACCAGTACCATTGGTTGTACGGTCAACCGTTTCATCGTGAATCACGACTAACTGTCCATCCTTTGTTAGATGGACATCGAGTTCAATGCCATCACTCCCTACACGCACTGCTTCTTTAAATGAAGCAAGTGTGTTTTCTGGATGAGTTCCTTTACTCCCTCTATGTGCAAAGATTTTTGTCATTTACGTTCACCTTCTGCTCGTGTATCATTTTCCTGTTTTATCGCATTTGAAATTTGTAATAATTCTTTTGCATTTTCAAGTGTTAATGCTGTAATCGTCGTACCTGAAAGCATACGTGCGATTTCTTCTGTCCGTTCTGCTTCATCCATCACTTTCAGAATCGTATGCGTACGTTCCCCTTCTTCAACTTTTTCAATATGAATATGCGTATCCGCCATACTGGCTACTTGTGGTAAATGCGTAATACTCAACACTTGAGCATATTCAGAAATGTAGTGCATCTTAGAAGCAATGGCCTGCGCAACACGTCCGCTAACTCCTGTATCCACTTCGTCAAAAATAATTGTTCCAACGAGTTGTTCTTTCGTGAAGATGGACTTCATCGCTAATGTAATCCGCGACAACTCCCCACCAGAAACAATTTTGCTAAGAGGCTTCAATGGTTCTCCTTTGTTCGTTGAAATATAAAACTCAACAAGGTCAATCCCTGTTTCAAGTAAGCCTTCTGAAGTCTCAAATTGAATGGCAAACTGCGCATTCTCCATGTAGAGTCCGTGTAATTCGCCCACAATATCTGCTTCTAAACGTTTAGCTACTTCACGACGAATGCTTGAAATCTTCTCTGCAATTCTAAAGGCTTCAAGAGTAGCCTGTTTCAACACTTTTTCTGTTTCAGCAATCAATGCTTCTTTATTTTCAATTTTATTCAAAGCATCTCTAGCTTTATCTTGGAAGGCTAGAATTTCTTTGGCATCATCCCCATATTTACGTTTTAATTGATAGTAAACATCGAGACGTTCTTCAATAAAGGCCAGACGTTCTTCGTCAAATTCAGCATTTTCGATTTCATGACGAATCGCACTTGCAGCATCTTGCAGTTGATAGTAAGCCTCGCTCATTTGCGTAGAAAGGGTCTTAAAGCTTGTTGAAATAGATTCTAGGCTTTCCACTTCACGTGTCGCTTCTCCGATGGCATCGACGCTTGAATATTCTTCCCCTTCAAGAGAAGCCAGAGCTGTTTGAAGTGCCGTTTGGATTTTTTGGAAATGTGTGAAGTATTCTTTTTCTTCGCTTAATTGTTCTTCTTCACCCAC
>CALIJD010000283.1 GCA_938017885.1 uncultured Granulicatella sp. | reverse complement strand
TTAGTGAGTAAACTCTAGCCAGTAGCGTGTCTATTGACTAGTTTTTTTGTAAAAAAACAAAAAGTAGCATATTTGCTACTGTAGCATATATGCTACTTTTCAAAAATTAAAAACACAATTTTTAAACAGAGTGTCAACACTTAGGAACGTTGATTTGACAATGTTTGTAGAGGGTACGGTCAGCGAGTGTACACGTTATATACTAATTTATATATTTGCATGAAAGCTTGGTGTGGCGCGGAAAACAGGCTTTAAAAATCCGAACAAAAAATTCTGGTTTTTTAAGTAATTTTCGGGCTTTTCTGTTACAATGGAAAAGAACTAAAACTAAGGAGGCCTCTTATGACAGCTCAAACCACTTCATTAGAAAAGATTATCGTGCTCGACTTTGGTAGTCAGTACAATCAGTTGATTACGCGACGTATTCGTGAATTCGGTGTGTTCAGCGAGTTGCTACACAACGACATTACAGCCGAAGAAATTAAGGCACATGGCAACGTAAAAGGGATTATTTTCTCAGGGGGACCACATAGCGTTTATGCAGAGGATGCTTTTACCGTGGATCCTGCGATTTTTGAATTGGGAATTCCAGTGCTTGGGATTTGCTACGGGATGCAACTGACAACGCATCTGTTCGGTGGGAAGGTTGAATCGTCTACAACGCGTGAATATGGTTCTGCAAAAGTCGATGTCTTTAACACGACTTCAGGCATTTTCAAAGGGTTAGCTGAAGAGGAAGAGGTACTCATGAGCCACGGCGACCGTATTACTGCGATTCCGGAAGGCTTCAGCGTGACGGCTTCGAATGCGCACACGCCATTTGCGGCTTTTGAAAACCAAGAACGTCGCATTTACGGCGTACAGTTCCACCCAGAAGTGCGCCACAGTATTCACGGGAACGATATGCTTCGTAATTTTGTGTTCGATATTTGTGGAGCAACAGGCGACTGGTCGATGGACAGCTTTATTGAAATGGAAATTGCGAAAATTCGCGAAAAAGTAGGCGATAAGAAAGTCTTACTTGGGTTATCTGGTGGGGTAGACTCTAGTGTGGTTGGGGTTCTCTTGCAAAAAGCAATCGGCGACCAACTCATCTGTATTTTCGTAGACCACGGCTTACTTCGTAAAGGGGAAGGCGACCAAGTGATGGAGAGCCTTTCAGGGAAATTTGGCCTCAATATTATCCGGGTGAACGCTCAGGAACGTTTCCTATCGAAACTAAAAGGCGTGAGCGACCCTGAACAAAAACGGAAGATTATCGGAAATGAGTTCGTGTACGTATTCGACGACGAAGCGGCAAAACTCACAGACGTGGATTTCCTTGCGCAAGGAACGCTTTACACAGACATCATCGAATCCGGAACGAAAACCGCGCAAACCATCAAGTCTCACCATAACGTAGGGGGACTTCCAGAAGATATGCAATTCGAGTTGATCGAACCGCTGAACACGCTCTTCAAAGATGAAGTGCGTTCTTTGGGAACGGCGCTTGGCATGCCAGACTCTATCGTATGGCGCCAACCATTCCCAGGACCCGGACTTGGCATCCGTGTGCTTGGGGAAGTGACGGAAGAAAAACTTGAAATCGTCCGCGAATCTGATGCTATCTTACGCGAAGAAATCGCTAAAAACGGCCTTGAACGCGACGTATGGCAATACTTCACGGTTCTTCCAGGCATCCGCAGCGTTGGGGTAATGGGAGACGGCAGAACGTACGACTACACGATTGGAATCCGTGCCGTAACCAGTATTGACGGCATGACGAGTGACTTCGCTCGCCTTCCATGGGAAGTGTTGCAAACGATCAGCGCCCGTATCGTCAATGAAGTAGCGCACGTCAACCGCGTCGTCTACGACATCACGAGCAAACCGCCGGCAACAATTGAGTGGGAGTAGGGTGAAAACAAAATATATATCATAAATAAAAGGTGAGAATGTGAAAAGTATTGATAAAGTCCATCAATGCCTATCGTAGTTGTTAGAAATAAATCTCTTTATAGTAATGTTTCGCAACTCTACTATAAAGGGTTTATTTCTTTTTATGTTTAAACAACTTACTCTACCTATAGAGGTTGAGAGTATAGTGTTGTGGACGTGGTTCTTTGAATTTAAGTTTTGAATTAACCCAAGAAAAAAATAAAAATGCCCAGATTGAAAACGTATTATGTACGCGAATTCAGCAGTTAGATCATTCTTTAGAGAATGCATTAGGTGGGCGTACCATCGTAGATTAAATAAAAAAGAACCGCATGTTGAAAGTGCGGTTCTTTTTTTATGTGTTTTTTAATCTGGCGTGTAATAGAGTTTACCAATTTCAATTTTTTGTCGCCCTGTTTCTTCACGCCATTTATTGCTGTCTCGTAAAGAATAAACACAGCCACAATATTCCTGTTGATAAAAACGTTCACGCTTACTGATTTCGATCATTCGTTGAGATCCGCCAGCTTTACGCCAGTTATAATCCCAATAAATCACATCATCATATTTTTCAGCCGCACGGTGACCACAACCATTAATTTGATCCATGTCTTTCCAGCGAGAAATACCAAGGCAGCTGGTAAATACAGGGAAACCATGCTTATGAGCATATTCAGCCGCTTTTTCAAAACGCATATCAAAACACATGGTGCAGCGAATGCCACGTTCGGGTTCCCATTCCATACCTTTTGCGCGATCAAACCATTGTTGGCGATCGTAGTCTGCATCGATAAATGGAATCCCGAATTTTTGGGCAAAGCGGATGTTTTCTTCTTTACGAATTAAATATTCTTTTAATGGATGAATATTCGGATTGTAAAAATAAATCGTAAACTCAATACCTGAGGCCAAAATGGCTTCCATCACTTCACCCGAACAAGGCGCACAGCAAGAGTGGAGAAGTAGCTTATTATGCCCTTCAGGTAATTCGAGTTTTTCACGAATAAAAGGCGCATTGGGATCCTTGCGCACTTTTTGTTTACGTGGTTTTTGAAATTTAGGTTGAGAATCGACCGCACTTTGCGGTTGAATTTGTTCTTCAGTCATATTAATAAGTTCGGTCTACCGATAAATAAGCCAGTGAAATTAAGGCTTTTTTGTATTCGCTTTCAGGTAATAAGGCAATGGCATCAACCGCTTTTTGGGCTTCTTGTTTCGCGCGATCCATTGCGTAATCAAGGGATTTATGTTCTGCCATAATCGCAAGTATGTCATCGATCGCATCACGTTTTCCACCTTGTTCAATGGCTTCGCGAATAAGCGCGGCTTGTTGTGGGTTGCCGTGACGCATTGCGTGTAATAAAGGAAGAGTAGGCTTACCTTCAGCGAGGTCATCACCCACATTTTTACCTAATGCAGCCGCATTAGCACTGTAATCTAGCACGTCATCTACTAATTGGAATGCAGTACCGAGATAGCGACCATATTCTTGAAATGCCGTTTCAATTGATTTTTCAGCACCCGCAACAATCGCAACAGATTGTGCCGCCACTTCAAATAAGCGTGCTGTTTTACTATAAATCACACGCATATAGCTTTCTTCTGTGGTATCGGGATCGTTCACGTTCATTAGTTGTTGAACTTCACCTTCAGCCAATACGTTAGTGGCATCGGCCATAATGCGAAGAATATCTAACGATTGCAACTGCGCCACTAATTGGAATGCACGAGTATAAATGAAGTCTCCCACTAATACGCTAGCAGCATTACCAAAGGCAGAGTTAGCCGTTGCGCGGCCACGACGCATATCCGATTCATCTACCACATCATCATGTAATAAAGATGCAGTGTGAATAAATTCTACAAAGGTTGCACAAGTCGCCACTTTATCGCTTTCGTAGCCTAATGCACGCGCCGCTAAAACTGCAATAAGTGGTCGAATACGTTTTCCGCCACCTTGCACAATATAAAAACCAAGCTGATTAACCATCGGCACATCGGAGTTAATTTGTGCTAAAATGGCTTGGTTGACTTTCTGCATATCCGCATCTGTTAATGCTTGGATTGCATGCATATCCATTAAATCTTGTTTGTTCATCTTCATTTGGTTCGATGGTTGTGTATATAAAAGAAAAGTGCGGTGAATTTTACCCGATTTTTCAAGGTTTCTGAAATTAAACTCGAGGAAAAGCGCTTTTTTTTATTTTATTGCAAATAAGTGCTTGCGATCGAGTTGTTTTTTCCGTAGAATTTGCGACCTATTTATATGAATTTTGAAGTGCGGACCGAAAATAGTAACGGAGAAGCACAATTATAGCGGAGTATTTATGTACGCAGTTTTCCAAAGTGGCGGTAAACAACACCGA
>CALIJD010000282.1 GCA_938017885.1 uncultured Granulicatella sp. | reverse complement strand
CCAACTAGAAACTCTAGTTGGGGGATAATTAATAGCGATTTAAATTCATATTGACCACTTTATCAAATTTTTGAGGTTCATTTGTATGTGTTCCTACTAATTTTTTTGTAGAGTGATACCCTGGTAAAGGCTCACCATTACAAATTTCAGCAATAGTTTCAGCTGTAATGCTACTAGCTAAGAGTAATCCATAAGGTTGATTAGAGTTATCAAAAATAACAAGGGAAGGTGTATGTGTAACATTCATCTCTTGCGCAATTTGCAGATCTCGATCATAGGCTTTTTTTACAGCGGAGCTAGATTTATCCTCGTAAAACATCTTTTTATCAATTTCAACTTTATTTAATATTTCTTCTAACAAGTCATCATTATATGCTCGTTTATGTTGATGAATTTGTTGTTGTAATTCAATCAAAAATTGATGTCCAAGACGTTTTCCTTGCAGTAGTGCAGCTTTGTAAGAGAGGGCTGCATCATAAATCTTCATGTATATATCATTCCGTAAATCTAAATCCGTTACAGGTAATTTTTGGTTTTTCATATATTGATTAACGGTCTGTAAATTATGAAATGTTAAAAAGTGATAATGCACTTTAAATTCAGAATTACGTACAAATTTTAGTAATTCATTTTCACAGCGATAACAGTATGTTCCCAAGGGATTCACGAATAAAAATAATTCGAAAATCTTTTCGTGTGAAGTGTTTTTTGATAGATTTTTTGTTTCGTAGGTACTCAAAATCTGACACCTCTGTTCCTCTAACTTTATTTTGTAACTTTATTGTAACATAGTTCCTAAAAAATTCAGAATAAAATGCGGTTTTCTCTCTTAGGAGGAGATACTTGAAAGGGCTCGTTTAATTTTACTTTCCGCTTGTTCTCGTTGAATTTGATACTTTTGAAGAATCTTCAAAAAGACTTCTTCCCCTAATGAGAGATTCTGAACTTCCATCTCCATTTCATAGTCCATTTTCCCGTTATAGTGACTTTCATCTAGAACAAGCCATTCGTTATTAGATAAAGGACCTTCAAATCGATGAGTGGTTAATAGAGCAGTTTGTTCGACCTTTTCGATAAAGACTCCATTACTTTCTAATGCTTCTTTAATGGGTAAAGGAAGTGAAAACTCCTTTTGTTCATTGTATTGATGAAGGATTTCAACAGGCATTTCATGAGTGAATTCCAATACTTCTAGACTTGATTGTGGAATTTTTAAAGTGATTTCTCCAATACTTTTTCCCTTAACAATTCGGATACGTAAAGCCATTTTATGAGATTGGAGGATTCCATCCCAATCATAATAACTATTGGTTTGGGTGATTTCTTTAGTTAAGAGGGGCTTAAAATCCTCTAGAAGCGAATGATATTGGCTCTTGGTTAGTAAATTTTTAAATTCTCTTTCTACTTGTAACAATCATATTCCTCCTTCAGCATTCTATTATATCTCAAAATAATGGATAATTGAAAAAAATCGCATTAATTAGTCAAGCTTTTACATAAAATATGGTATGATAGAGAACGGAAATGAAAAAAAGTAGGTGGAAATATGGAAAAGTTGGAAACGCCGCTTGTAGAAGATTGGGAAGCCTTTCTAGCTCCGTATTATCAAGCAATTGAAGAATTAAAAATTAAATTAAAAGGGATACGTCGTCAGTATCGTCAAGAAGGAAGACATGCTCCGATTGAATTTATCACAGGTCGTGTGAAGACGCCAGAGAGTATTCTAGAAAAGATGCAAGTTCGTAATATTCCTAGAGAAGAATTTCTCGAAGGCGTACAAGATATTGCTGGACTTCGTATTATGTGTCAATTCGTTGATGATATTTATGAAGTTGTTCGTCTAATTCGTCAAAGAAACGACTTTGAAATCGTGATTGAACGAGATTACATTCAAAATAAAAAAGCGAGTGGATATCGTTCTTACCACCTTGTGTTGGAGTATCCTGTTCAACGAATTGAAGGGGAAACGAAGATATTAGTAGAAATTCAAATTCGTACACTAGCAATGAATTTTTGGGCGACGATTGAACACTCTTTAAACTATAAATATAAAGGAGAATTCCCTGAAGCGATTCATGAACGATTAGAACGTGCAGCGGAAGCAGCCTTTTTACTCGATGAGGAAATGTCTGAAATCAGAGAGGAAATTCAGGAAGCTCAGTATATTTTTGCAATATGTAAGGAAAATCAAAGAAAAAGAAAGAAACGGAGGTAGGTCATGAAAGTCGGTTTATATGGAAATCAATCAGAAAAAACGAAAGAAGTCATGAATGCCTTTAAACATCTTTGCCAACAAGGGGAATTTACTAGAGATGATGAACATCCAGATATTGTGATTACAGTTGGTGGAGACGGAACTCTTTTAGGGGCTTTTCATCATTATCGCAATCAATTAGATCAGATCCGATTTGTCGGGATTCATACTGGGCACCTCGGTTTTTATACGGATTGGCGCAATTATGAAGTGGATGAATTAATCGAGTCATTAAAGAAGGACAAAGGGGAGCGTGTCAGCTATCCTTTGCTCGACGTTACTGTGAAGTTAAAAAATGGTGAAACTGCTCATTATTCAGCTTTAAATGAAGCCACTTTACGTAAAGTAAATGGTACGTTATTTTGCCAAGTCTTTATAAATGGTGATTTATTTGAAAACTTCCGTGGAGATGGTCTTTGCGTTGCGACACCAACTGGTTCAACAGGACTTAGCAAGTCCCTTGGTGGAGCGGTCGTGCATCCACGTGCTGAAGTGATGCAAATGTCAGAAATGGCGTCTATTAATAATCGTGTGTATCGTACACTGAGTTCACCAATGATTTTTGCTAGGGATAATGTATTGACCCTTCGTCCTGAAAGTGAAGAAGGAATGGTGATGGCGATTGATCATTTAACTTATGATGGGAATGAGATAGAAGAGATTCAATTAAAAATTAGCAATGAACGTATTTCATTTGCGGCTTACCGACATACTCCATTCTGGGACCGAGTAGAAGATGCATTTATTGGTTCTCGTGAAGTGAACTGTAATGGAAGTGAGGAAGTTCGTTGATTTTAACGTGGAATTACCCATATGAGTATCCGATGATGATGCGCTCTTTTCTGCAAGAAGTAGGCATTTCAAGAACGTTTTTAGCACATGTCAAATCGCACGGAGAATTACTTGTCAATGGCCGTCATGAGATTGTGTTGAAAACACTCCGTCCTGGGGATGTCCTCACAATGGTGATACCGCCGTCTGGAGAACACGAAACGGTCATTCCAAGTGAAGTTCCGATAGACATTTTGTATGAAGACGAATATTTACTCATTATCAATAAGCCTGTCGGGACCGCTTCAATTCCTTCAAAGTTACATCCGGATCACTCGATGGCAAATCGTGTGAAAGGATACTATAAAAGGCGTGGCTATGCTGACCAAATTACTCATGTGGTTACTCGCCTTGACCGCGATACAACAGGAGTGATGATGTTTGCCAAACACCGCGTTGTACATGCGTGGATGGATCAAGCGTTGCGAGAAAAAACAATTCAAAAAAAATACTTAGCATTAGTACATGACACTTCAACTCTAGAAGAGCATGGATTTATCGATGCCCCTATTGGTCGTCATGAAGGATCTATTATTAATCGTTGTGTATCAGAAGATGGGAAACCATCTTTAACCGAATACTGGAAGAAAGATACACTAGATGGAGCAGACCTTGTGGAGATTTTATTACACACTGGGCGTACGCATCAGATTCGTGTTCATTTCTCGTGGCTTGGGGCTCCGCTTGTGGGGGGTGATTTATATGGTGGGG
>CALIJD010000281.1 GCA_938017885.1 uncultured Granulicatella sp. | reverse complement strand
GGACTGGCAGCGCCGGTAAAAGAAGGTCTATTCCCTTTTTTCGTATCAGCAAACAGTGTAAACTGCGAAACAGATAATATTTTCCCACCGACTTGATGAATCGATAAATTCATTTTGTCATTCTCATCGCTGAAGATACGCATGCTTGCAATTTTTCTTGCTAAATAGGAGGAATCATCTCTATTATCATCAGGACCCACACCAACTAATAAGAGGAAGCCTTGATTGATTTCACCAACAACAGATCCTTCAATCGATACACTCGCGGACTTCACTCGCTGTAATACTATTCTCATGAACTCCTCCTATGAAATCACACGACGTACACTGTAAACATCGGGAATTTGTTTAATCTTATCCACAATAAAGTCTAATTGTTGCGTATTCATAATTCCGATATTGACAGAGATTGTCGCCATCTTATTCGCATCAACTTTCCCGTTAACTGAGTTTAGTGATTTCGTCGTACTGTTGATAACATTCAAGACTTCATTCAATAATCCATTACGGTTATATCCTTCAACAACCAATTCTGTATCGTATTGTTGCCCTGTGTTAGCAGCATCTTCCCAATCTACTTCGATCAGGCGATTTTGTTCGCTCTCAGGTAGTTGAACGTTCGGACAGTCTTTTCTATGAACGGAAATTCCGCGACCTTTCGTAATATAACCAACAATATCGTCCCCAGGAACTGGATTACAACAACGACTTAAACGAATTAAAAGATTGTCTACTCCTTCAATAATCACGCCACCTTCGTGACGAATTTTCATCTTTTGACTTTCTTTCTTCTGTCCTTGAGTCGTTGTTTTCTCAAAAGCAGTTTCGACAACTTTTTGGTCCTCAATTTCTTTACGAGCTTTATCGGTCATCTTATTGGCAACTGTTTGATAAGAGACTTCTCCAAAGCCAATTGCTGCTAACAAATCTTCTTCCGTTCCAAAGTTGAAGCGAGTAGCAATGTCTTTCATGCCTTGTTTTGTCATAAAGTCTTTGAAATTAAATCCAAGTTCTGTAATTTGTTTTTCGAGTAACTCTCGACCTTTAATAATATTCTCATCGCGATCTTGTAATTTGAAGAAACGTTTGATTTTATTTTTCGCACGTGTTGTGTAAACAAGATTAATCCAGTCACGAGACGGTCCAAATGAATTGGCAGACGTCAATACCTCTACAATATCCCCAGTCTTTAACTGATAGTTCAATGGAACAATCTTATTATTGACTTTGGCCCCTACTGTTTTGTTTCCAACCTCAGTATGAATATTATAAGCAAAATCAAGTGGTCCAGAACCTAAAGGAAGTTCAGATACGTCTCCCTTTGGCGTAAAGACATAAACCTTATCTCCGAAGATATCTCCTTTTACACTATTCATAAAGTCTTTGGCATCTTTAGTTTCATTTTGCAGTTCGATTAAGTCCTTAAACCAATCTAATTGTTTTTGTAATGGATCGTTCGTAACTTTTTCTTTATTTCCTTCTTTATAAGCCCAATGAGCAGCAACCCCGTACTCAGCTACTTGATGCATTTCAAAGGTACGGATTTGAATTTCCACTGGTCGGCCACCAGGACCAATTACCGTTGTATGGATGGATTGATACATATTCGCTTTTGGAATTGCAATATAGTCTTTAAAACGACCTGGCATTGGTTTCCATTTTGTATGAATTGCCCCAAGAACAGCGTAACAATCTTTAATGCTGTCTACTAATACACGAATGGCTAGTAAATCATAAATTTCGCTAAACTGTTTTTTTTGATCTTTCATTTTACGGTAAATGGAATAAATATGTTTTGGACGTCCATAAATGACCGCTTCAATTTCCAGATCTTTAGTCGCTTCTTTAATATTTTCAATTGTTGTTTCAATGTACTCTTCACGTTCATCACGTTTTGAGTTCATGAGATGAACAATACGATAATATTGTTGTGGGTTTAAATAACGAAGAGACGTATCTTCTAATTCCCACTTAATTTTATTCATCCCCAGACGGTGTGCTAGTGGTGCATAAATTTCAAGCGTTTCTTCCGCAATCATTCTTTGTTTTTCAGGTTTATGAAATTTTAATGTGCGAAGATTATGTAGTCTATCCGCTAGCTTTACCATAATAACACGCAAATCATTAGCCATCGCAAGAAGCATCTTACGGTGATTCTCCGCTTGTTGTTCCGCATGAGATTTATATTTGATTTTCCCTAATTTCGTGACACCTTCTACAAGAAATGCTACATCTTTTCCGAACTCATACTCAATGTCATCGATACTAAATCCCGTATCTTCAACGACATCATGAAGAAACCCAGTTGCAATAGTATCAGGATCCAACTTTAATTCAGCAAGAATCCCAGCAACTTGGATAGGGTGAACAATATACGCTTCACCTGATTTGCGCACTTGTTCCT
>CALIJD010000280.1 GCA_938017885.1 uncultured Granulicatella sp. | reverse complement strand
TGGGGTAACAAAATTATCAAACCCTTCTTCTTTAATACGACTATGAAGTGTAACTTGATTATCTAATCCCACACTTGCCCCATATTTCTTTTGTTTATAGATTGCGTGCATCTGTTCCACTCCTTATTTAATTACTTTCCAACCATAATCTTTAATAAATCTATAACTTTGAATTATATCTCCATTCCTATTATATATCCTTAAAACGTCCCCCGTATCAAAAAAATGACTCTTCGTTAACATATATTCAGGTAAAATAATTTCTTTAGCCCCTGTGAACCCTCTTCCTGTAAACGGACTCACACCTTCATAGTTCTCTTTATAAGGTATTGTTAAGTCTTCGGGGTTATCTAGAGAAAAAATTATTTTAGCGTAATATTTACTTCCATTTCGTGTAAATGGTGTTCCAGGATAATCTAATCGATTCCCTTTATATATATCATTTAATGAAGTTAATGCTTCGGAATGCTCGTAAACAGAATTAAAGCCACCAAAGAACTCGCTTTCCCCATTAAGAATCGCTTCAGCATGTTCACTTGAAATAATCTTCGCCATTAAAGTGCCTTTTTCAGGTATTCCTATAATTTCACGAACTTTTCTCACCAACGCTTCCTGCTCAGAAGTTAATACTTTTTCCGGGGCTAATAGGTCAGAAAATTCTTTCAAAGAATAACCTTCCGCTTCGACAATATTCTTTATTTCTACCGCGGTATTACGATCTAATTTCAATACACGGTCTAGATTACTTGATGGCTGAACGTTCTCATTTGTCACTTTTGGAACTTGAATCCTATTTAAACTAAAATCTTGAGTTAGTTTTGAGAAAGTATAACCACCAATGAGGTTTCCAAACAAATCCATCATTTGTGCCATTTCTTCGCTTCCACCAAGAAGTTTTGTGCCATGATAGCCAACTTTCCCAAAAGTATATCCCCCAAATAACCCCCAACCAAACTGCCATGTTCCTTGGAAGATACTTTGTGTGCGCGCGATTGGAATAAGAATCCCAGTTGTTAGAGAAAACACTTGAACTACATTATTGTAAGTCTGTACATCTCCCATAAAAATAGTGTCTCGGAGAGGGTTAAAAGCATGTGTTTGACCATCTCCCCTTACTCCTAAACTTATATTGTTGACACCTTCCAAAGCATTTGCACTCCCCAATAAATACATTATGTATCCTGAAGTTTTTAACCAAGGAGTCACAATTGGTATCGCCGTACCACCTGAGACTACTAATGCCGAAATCCCCGCTACAAGAGTTAAAATGCCAAAGAACAAATTCATTGCACCTTCTTTTGTCCTCTCTTCTGCACGAAGTTCATCTACACGCACTTTTTCCCGCTCTTGCGCAGCTTGAATCTGGGGCATATAATCGTTCAAAAAGGTCGCAGATTGTTGCGCAGCTAACATGAATCGATTCATTGACGGCAACTGACGAAAGTCTCCTACTTGATAACTTCCCAAACTGCGATCTCTGCTCGAATGCTCTGCCAATAAACTCTTTGTCGCTGCTAGCAATTCCTTAAACGCCTGCAAATCTTGGCGAACATGCATCTCTTCATATTGCGTAATGGATTCGTCTAGATGCTTGATATCCTTCATCAGCTTCTCATACGTGAATTTCGTCTTTGTATGACTAGTTCCTTGGTAATTCACTAATCCTGAGACTCTGAGCTTAGCAGTTGTTAACTGCTCCAACTGTTGTTCGAATCGTTGCTTAGACTTTCCTAGATCAGAGTATAGCCCTTTATAGACGACTTCAGGCAATTCCGCGTGGTTATGCGTATCGATTTGATAGTAGCCATCTTTATACAGTAAGAAACTTGCGGTATACTCATTCATTAACCGCATCAGCGTCTGTATGAAGGTTCCATGAACTTCTGTCATATAGCTCTTCGCACTCGTCATCGCTTTCCCTTGAAGCTCACTCTGGTTTGCGAGGAGGGCAATCGACTCTTGTAGATTTTTTAATGATTCTCCCCATTGTTGGATGGTTTGATTCGTTTGGCCCTGCATGGAGGTAATGTCATTAAATTTTACGTAATAACTCATTTATCGTCCTCCTAGCAGAGTTAGTCCCGACAAAACATGCCCTAGTCCTTGGTCTGTCTGTTTAAGCTCTTGTCCTGTTTCCGCAAACTGAGCAATATCTTTCTCTAACAGCGCATTATAGTTCACTACTAATTGATATAATTCTTCAAATTGCTCCTGATAAAGATCCAGAACTGCAGATTTGGATGTTTTTTGTAGGTTTGGTTTATTTACACTCACTAAGCTATTTTTTGAATTAGAAAGAGATAGAATATGCATTCCAAAAATAACTTCTGATAATTGAATCGTTTCGTACATATTTCTCCTCCCTTAATTTAATAACTTTTCAATAAAATTCCCAAGATTGTTAATTTGCGCTTGGCACCAACCAATGAAGCTCTGTTGGTCTAATTTTTGATTTTCTAGACGTGTAATCTCATCACAAATCGCATCGTGAAACGCATCTAGTTCTCGTTGGCAAGCGTTAAAGTCTTGCCTGAACCCCTCCCATTGATGCCCAAAGTTTTCCTTTTGCTGGCCATTCCATTGGGGTTGGTCATCTTGAACCATCACATAAATCTTAATCTCATGGATTTCGCTTCGGATGTTCCCAACGGATTGTTTTGCTGAACGGAGTTTTGCCAACTTTGCATCAATCGAACTTATCGTTGCGGTAGCTTCGGAAATACTATTATAATGGGAGCTGACTTGGCCTTGAAGGTCCTCAATTTCGCGGTAGTCAATTTTCCCCATAAATTATCCTCCAATACCATTAGATTTTTTTAATGCGGCTACATTCCCTTTTGGAATATCTGTTTGCTGCAACATCGCTTCGATATTCTCTAACATGATTTCATTGTCATCATCTGTGTATCCTTCTTGAACCACCTTAAAGATATCTTCCTGATTGAAATAGATTAAGCTGTCTCCAACCATTCCTTCTGGATAAAGGCAAGCACCATAATCGAAACGATACACTTGTCCTTTTACAGGCAATGCAATTAACCGAGCAATAATCATCATTTTCTTCGTATTCCCCTTGAGAATCACGATACTTCCTAACGGTAACATTTTAACTTCTGACATATGAACCTCCTGATTGTTTCAAATGTTTTTTATCTATTTTCCATCTATGATTAAAAGGATTATACCATAATTCAAAGCTTCGATTCATTAGTATTTTAATTCTTTTTCTTAAAATGATTGAAAACTTTTCATCTTTTCCAGGTATCGGGACTCTCCTCCCTCCGAAAAAGAAACCACCACCGATAAAACGGTAGTGGATACAATTCTTGATAGATACTGTTTGAACGAATAAACAATAACCTCTATCTTAATCATAAAGGTTATCGTTCGTCCTTGTTTTTCTTTTGCGCTTGGTGCTCTTCTTCTAATCGTTCAATTTGCTTTAAATACTCTTTCTTTTCTTCTAACATTTGATGTTCTATCTCTTCTATCTGCCTTTGATAAGTTTTATGCATCTGTTCTTCGTTTTGTTCTAATTCAGATAAAAAAGGCTTCGCATGAACAATATCAACATCTCGATATATTGTTAGAATATAATCCACGAGGTTTTCTGTTTTACGCTTAGAAACGCGCCGATAATCTTCCAATTGTTCTTTTATTTGTTGATATTCTTTACGCTTATCTAAATATTCTTTTTCTACTTGTTCAATCTTTTTATGAATCATACAATCTATCCCTCAGTTTATTTGATTGGATTTTTCAAGTTCAATTTAGGGATACTCTTGAGATATTGTTCTGCAGAATCTGCTGTTTTTCCTTCAAAAGCCCCTTTTAATTGTGTGACAAGATTTTCAGAGTGATAAGAAAATATTTCTTTGGAGGAATTAGATAATTTTGAGTCTAACTCTTTTTGAAGAGCCTGAATTGTCATCTCATGTTTTGCTAAGATTGCTCTAATCGCAATTCTCTCTTGGTTTTTTATATACTGAATATAAGCTTCTTTATAGTAATCCATATCAATATAATCTTTTGCATTCCCAGTAAAGATCATCCCAAAAACTATCCCCTTTCTATCTTATAACTATTTAAACTAAACGAACTATTCGACACCACTTTAAATAACTCACTTTGTTTTCGATCAACATCTTCTAATGTTTCTACAGAAGTAAAAAGTGTATCTGAAAAACGAACTATTTTATCCATATATCGATTCAATTCATCAACATTATGGCTGAACATTCCCTCATCCCAAACCGTTGAAAATTGAAAATGAGAAACCAGTTGAGACACCTCATTTCTTCCTAAAGTAATCCCTGCATGATAGGCTTCACGATTGGCCTTTTCTACAACTTCTTTTACTTGTTGTCGGTAATTTTCTAACTCATTCTTCATTAGTTTTACTTTTTCATCTGATTCTATTCGTGATAAATGAGAAATACATAGTAACAATCTACTTCTTAACTCTATTTTCTTTGCGCCAGTAGCACTCTGAATAGCAGCTTGCAGAATTGGAATGTTCTTATTCCCCCAGGCTATTACTGCTTGTTTGGTCTCATCAATAATGGCTTGATATTCTTTCATGAATTCAGAATACAGATATTTATATTCTTTAAATTCACCACGATTTGCTGCTACAATTTCCGACCATTTTTTTCCAATCTCACCTAATATTGCTAAAATTACACCTTTATCTTTAATATTAGTA
>CALIJD010000279.1 GCA_938017885.1 uncultured Granulicatella sp. | reverse complement strand
AATAATACTATTTTCCCAACACGTAAAAGGATAGAAGATGCAGCAGTATTTAAAGCTTCTCCTTTTCATAAATTAACTCAAGAACAATTACAAACAAAAGATAAAATTATGCTCAAGATTTTTGAAAATGTAGCCAATACTCGGAAGAATACTCCTCATCAATTGATTATGGTGAACGGTGAGGCAGGGTCTGGAAAGACAGTTCTAATGAGTAATCTATTTTATGATTTGTTCCGAGAAAGTGAAAAAGAGCAAGGCGAATCTGTTTTTAGCGGGATTTCAACATATCTGCTTGTCAATCATAAACAACAATTAACGGTTTACACTGAAATCGCAAAAAGATTAGGAATAGATGAAAAGTTTATTCAAAAACCAACGAGTTTTATTAATAATCACACAGCCGAGAATCCTGCTGATGTTGTTATCGTAGATGAAGCACATTTATTATGGACACAAGGTAAGCAGTCATATAGAGGAAATAATCAATTAGATGATCTTCTAGAAAAAGCAAAAGTTGTTGTGATTGTCTTTGATGAAAATCAAATACTTTCAACTGAACAAATTTGGGAAGACGAACTCTTAGACAAATATAAGGGAATGTGTCAAAACGAAAATAATTATATTGAATTAAAGAATCAAATGCGAATTCATTCAAGCAAAGAGACCGTGCAATGGATTCGAAATATCATTGATTTACAAGAAGTTGGAGCAATTCCTCACGATGAATTAGGATATGATTTACGTATTTTTGAATCTCCTCAAGAACTAGAAAAAGCGATTGTTCAAAAAAATGATAATGAAGAAAGTGGATTGTCTAGAATAGTTGCCACGTTTGACTGGGAATATAGTGGTAACAAGAAAGAGGAAGGTACTTGGGATGTTACAATTGGAGATTGGTCGATGCCATGGAATTTGCAAGTGCCTAAAAAGAACAGAAAATCTATTAATTATAAATCTTTATCATGGGCAGAACAGCCTCAAACAATCGCAGAAGTAGGGTCGACTTTTACAATTCAAGGTTTTGACTTAAACTATGTTGGGGTAATTATTGGACCATCAGTCGTTTTTAGAGATGGAAAAATCCAGTTCGTTCCTGAAAATAGTAAAAACGAAAAAGCGATCAGAAATAGAACGTTGTCGGATGGAAGAAAAGAGAAATTTGGGGAACGACTATTAAAAAATGAACTGAATGTACTATTAACTCGGGGAGTGAAGGGACTCTATATTTATGCGGTTGACCCAGCGCTTCAAGAAGAATTAATGCGTAGACAAGGAGAAAAGATAAATGGCAAATGAAAATAACCCTAGCATGAAATTAATTAATCAGTTTCATGATGATCACCAGTGGAGACAATTCCATAACGCAAAAGATTTAGCTTTGTCAGTATCGATTGAAGCTGCTGAATTATTAGAACTATTTCAATGGACGGATGCAGAATCGGCCGTGGAGAAAAAACGTGAAGCCATTGAAGAGGAATTAGCAGATGTCCTTATCTATTGTTATACTTTAGCTGAAAAATTAGACATGGATATTGATGAAATTATTGCCAAAAAATTGGTGAAAAATCTGAAGAAATACCCTGTATAGATAATGAATATGCAAAAAGAAATCCCGTTAGTTTTAGCG
>CALIJD010000278.1 GCA_938017885.1 uncultured Granulicatella sp. | reverse complement strand
GATTACTGGTTTCTTCGTTCTCCAGTCATGTGGATAGCTATGCACGAAATAGCTTAGGTTTAATAATGAACCATTTTCAGCTAATAGGTCTGTGATGACTTTGTTTGCTTTAGCATAGAACATTCCTTCAAAACCAGGAGCTTCTGCAGTATAGTGTCCTTGGTTGTCCACTGGTGACAATACATCTAAATTATATTTACGTGAGTAGTAATAGTCGTCTTCCCCGTGTCCAGGAGCTGAGTGAACTAAACCAGTCCCTGCATCAAGTGTTACATAGTCTCCAACCATTACAAGAGATTCACGTTCATAGAATGGATGCCATGCTGTCACATATTCCAATTCAGTACCGCGGAATTCTTTTAATACTTCAACAGATTTCCAACCTAGTGTTTCAGCAAGTGAGTTTACTAATTCTTTCGCTACGACAAAGTTTCCTTTATCAGTTTTCACTTCTACATATTCATAGTCAGGATGCACGAAGATTCCTAAGTTTGCAGGAAGTGTCCAAGGAGTTGTTGTCCAAATAACGAATGATGCATCTTCTGAAACAACACCTTTTCCGTCTTTCACTTTGAACGCCACATAAATAGATGGGCTTTCTACGTCTTTATATTCAATTTCAGCTTCCGCCAGTGAAGATTCACTTGATGGAGACCAGTAAATTGGTTTTAATCCTTTGTAAATATAGCCATTTTCAGCCATTTTACCAAATACACGAATTTGTTCTGCTTCGAATTCTGGTTGAAGCGTTAGGTACGGATTATCCCATGTACCAGTAACTCCTAAACGTTTAAATTCAGTACGTTGGTTATCTACTTGACGCAATGCGTATTCCGCACATAATTTACGGAATTCAGCAATCGATAATTTTTTACGGTCAACCCCTTCAGCATTCGCAAGAGCTTGCTCGATTGGTAGCCCATGTGTATCCCACCCTGGTACATACGGTGCACGGAACCCGCTCATTGATTTACTACGAACAATAAAGTCCTTAGAAATTTTATTTAAAGCATGTCCCATATGAAGGGCACCATTTGCATAAGGTGGTCCATCATGAAGAACGAATGATGGTTTCCCTTCGTTCTTCGCTTGACGTTGTCCGTAAACATCAGCTTCTTCCCATTCTTTTTGATATTCTATTTCTTTTGTTGGTAAGTTCCCACGCATTGGAAATTCTGTTTTCCCAATTTGTAAGGTTTCCTTCATTTTCATCAATTTTCCTCCTTATTTAGACTTCTTTTACAATCATTTTCCTAAAAACATAAAAAAGCCCCTGCAAACAGCAGGGGCGAAATCGATTCCGCGGTACCACCCATATTTACAAATGAAATTCATTTGCCTAGGTAAATTGCTAACGCCATTTAAGCGACCCTTCTTAATCTATCATGTATTTCAGAAAAGTTTCCAAGAGATGATTCTCGTTATAAATAGGGACTGCCAACCTTCCACCTACAATCGGCTCTCTACAAAGTATATTTACACAAGTTGTTCTCTTCATTGAATAGATAAATTTTACGCTATTTCAAATGATTTTGCAACATTTTGCTTTTTTTAAAGGAGAAAACCGGCTCACATTGTGAACCGGTTTGAGGGCAGACTATTTTTCATGATTATAAGGGCTGGTTAGGTGGGCCCTTATAGGCAATGATTGTTTCTTTCCTATTCTCTTTTTTTACCTTTTTTCGTAAAGATTAATCCTAATCCACCGAGTGAAGCTAGGATTGCTCCTACTAGACCAGGAGTTGCATCCTCAATACCTGTATTTGGTAAAGCTTCTTTTTCAGATTTAGCACTTGCTTGTTGAGCAGGAGCTGCAGGTGTTTTACCACCTTCGTTTGCAGCAGCTACTACACCACCACGATTTGCTTGAGTACCAGAATCTACTTGAGTAGAAGAATTATCTGGAGTTGATGGATTCACCGGTGCTGTCGGATTGGTTGGTGTTGAAGGATTAGAAGGAACTACTGGATTACTTGGTGTAGCAGGCGTTGCAGTTTTGAATGTTACCGCATATAAACTAAAGTGAGCTACATGTAATGTTACAGAATTGCCTTCCCCTTTAGTAAATTTAATTGGGCTAGCAGTTTCTCTATCATCTGTTACATAGTATGCATTATCCACTTCTTTATCTACAGGGAAAGTAACTTTCGCTTCTCCATTTACAGCTACAGCACTTCCATCTTTTGCTGCAAAAGTAATTTCATAAGCTTGGTATTCTTTTCCATCAAGACTCTTAATCGTTCCACTTACTTTTTCTACCTTAAGCATCTTAATCTTCTTATCCAAGTATTTGGTTGGAACTTCAACAACTACTGGAGTATCTCCATTTTCGTCTTCAAATCTCGCAATACCTGTCTTCTTGTCAATCGTTACCTTCACACCTTCTGTTTCGTATAGAGGCAATTCGATGTTTGGTTGATTTGGAGTTGGTTTCTCTGGATCTGGAGTTGGTTTC
>CALIJD010000277.1 GCA_938017885.1 uncultured Granulicatella sp. | reverse complement strand
ATCACTGAAGAGATCATAACAGAAGTGTTTCCATCTCCACTTCCAAGATATTTAATCATATCTTGCCCAGTTGCTTTTTCTGTTTTCACTGTATTCGGATCTTTAATTCCTAACAACTCTGATGTCTGTTTAATTTGCGATTCATTTAACCCTCCGCCATAAACAACGGTTGGTTTTCCCCATTTTTCATTAATGGTCGTTGTATCAATGGCATATGCACTTTTCATGGATAATCCCATCAATGCAAGGACGATTGCGGTTCCTTTCACCCATTTCTTCATGAATGAACCTCCTTTATTTAAAATCGTAACTCACTTGTTACAACTCTAGTATACAAAAAGAACTTTAAGAAAAGAGTGCTCTTTCCTTAAAGTTCTTTATCTATTTGTTTAAGAATTTGTTAACGTCTTCGAGTAAATGCCTTCATGGTTGTTGGTGAGAAAAGCATAATGATTGGATAAATTTCCAAACGTCCTGCAATCATCCCAATTGAAAGGACAAATGTATTGAAATCCGAATACATCGAGAAGTTGCTTGTAGGCCCAACTTGACCAAGGCCTGGCCCGATGTTGTTAAAGGTTGCGGCCACACTTGAGAAGGCTGTTGTAAAATCGCCTGCTTCAAATGACACGCAGAGTAACAATACAAGGAAGAATAGTACATACACGATTAAGTAGTTGGCAATACTCTTTTCCATCTTATTGTCGATTGGTTTTCCATTCATCGTTGGTACAAATACACGGCGAGGTTGCCCCATACGTTTTAATTCAGCAATCGCACTCTTGAAGTACACGATGATACGAGAAACTTTAATCCCCCCTGCTGTTGATCCGGCACATCCCCCGATAAACATTAGTAGAAGAAGCAAGGCATGTGGGAACACTCCCCAGAGTCCAAAGTCGACCGTTGAATATCCAGTTGTCGTAATAATCGACGATACCGTAAAGAAGACGCTACGAATCGGAACTCCTAAAGCTGTTTGAGTAATCGTCAATACGGTAAAAATAATCATCGTAAAGCTGAGAACGATTCCGACATAGGTACGCACTTCTTCATCTTTAATCACATCTTTAACAGCGCCTAAAAGGACGAAGTAGTACAAGTTAAAGTTGATTCCAAAAAGCATCATCCCTACTCCGATAATCCATTCCACAGCAGCAGGATTGGCGTAAATACTAAATCCAGCATTGTTAACCCCAAAACCACCTGTTCCAGCTGTACCAAACGCTAGAAGCAAGGCATCAAAGAGTGGTACTTGGAAGACGACTAGAATAATCACTAGTACGGCAGTCATTGCTAAATAAATCATATATAAGATTTGTGCAGTATGCGCTAATTTAGAAACAAGTTTCCCAAAAACAGGTCCAGGTACTTCCGCACGCATTAATTGTACGGATTCGGAACCATGACTTGGCAGAATCGCAAGTGCAAAAACCAGTACCCCCATCCCACCGACTAAGTGAGTGAAACTTCTCCAAAATAATGAAGAATGCGCTAATACAGAAAGGTCTGGAATAATACTTGACCCTGTTGTTGTTAACCCACTTGCTGTTTCAAAGAAAGCATCTACCACATTTGGAATTTCACCCGTAAAGACAAAGGGTAATCCCCCAAAGAAAGAGAGTAAAATCCAACTCAACGCAACGGTAACAACCCCGTCCCGTGCCATAATTTTAAGTGGCTCAGGTTTTTTAAAGCTTAAGAGAGATCCAATTACAAGCAACATCAAAATCGTACCAGCATAAGCAAGTTTTTGAGTGTGTGACTCCTGATAAATAAAGCTAACAATTAGTGGTAAAGCTAAAAGCGCCGCTTCAACTTGAAGCATTTTTCCCACAAAATAACGAACTGTTTTTATATTCATTGCGACACCTCTATTCCAAAATGTCATTAATGTCGTCAAAGTCTTTTTCCGTCGTCACAACAATTACCTTATCAAATGGTTCAATCGTATCATTTCCAGCTGGATAAATTAGTTGTTGTCCACGAACAATAAACGCAATCAAGAGATTTGATTTTGTTTTGAGTTCTGATAATGGAATGCCACAAATCGCACTATTCTTTTGAACACGGAATTGTAGTGCTTCAACTTGGTTATCTGCTAAACGGTATAATGCTTCAACATTTGAGCCTTGAGTATTTGAACGTGAACGAACGAATTGAATAATTTCATTAGCCACGATATGTTTGGGAGTCACAACTGATTGGCTGTCAAAACCTTTAAATACTTTAAGAAGAGCTGGACGACTCATCTTCGTAATAATCTTTTGAACACCTTGTTTTTTCGCATATGCAGAAAGGATTAAGTTTTCCTCATCAATCCCTGTCATTGATACAAACACATCATATTCTGTAATGCGTTGTTCCTCTAATACATCGTGATCAGTTCCGTCGGCATGAATTACTGTTGTATGTGGAAATGCATAGCTTAAAGTTTCACTGCGCTCTTCATTTACTTCAATCACTTTCGTATCGATTTTAGTTTGTTTCAACATATTGAGTAAGTAATAGGTGATACGACCACCACCAACAATCACGGCCGAAGATACACTCTTCGTTTCTTGTCCTGTTAATTTTAAGAAATTACGTAAGTCAGGATACGCTCCAGTAATATACACATGGTCTCCTGCTTCTAGCGTTGAATCTCCGTCCGGAATAAAGCTTTGCTCGTTACGATGAATCACACAGATTAAGATGGATTCAAAACGATTACGAACTTCTTTTAACGTTAATCCAGCAAGAGGTGATCCTTCGTTGATTTTTAGCTCCAGTAAGCTCACTCGATTTCCAACGAAATTTTCCACACTTAACGCAGAAGGATAATTAAAGTTATTCGCGATATCACGAGCTGTTGAAAGCTCAGGATTAATCAGTAATGAAATCCCTAGACTTTCACGAATGAGTTGTAATTGTTGCGAATACTCTGGATTACGCACACGCGCAACTGTATATTCCGCCCCAATTTTTTTCGCAAGGATTGACGCAATAATATTAATTTCATCCATTTCCGTTACGGAAATAAAGATATCACAGTTTTCCACTCCTGCTTCTACAAGAATGTCATAGCTAGCGCCATTTCCACAAATTCCCATTATATCAAATTTGTTTAAGAGTCGATCAATTAAATCTTGATTTTTATCAATCAATACAATGTCATTTTCTTCCGTTGAGAGTTCTTGGCAAATGACTTCGCCGACTTTTCCCCCACCGACAACAACAATTTTCATTTAGTTTCCTCCAGATTGAAAATCTTATACCCTCCTATTTTACTCGTCTGGTGCGGAAAGGTCAAAGTTTATCTTGTTTTCTAAAGGTGCAAAGAATGTTACACTAAGGTCG
>CALIJD010000276.1 GCA_938017885.1 uncultured Granulicatella sp. | reverse complement strand
TTTTCTTGGTGAAGGAAATTATCAACTTTACACCGCGGATATTATCAGTAAAGAAATTCAAGCACTAAAAGAAGCTGGCATAACAGAATACCTACTTTGGAACGCTGCTTCCCAATATTCATCGGAAATAAACTTCTAAACCAAAAGGACTTCCATTAGTATGGAAGTCCTTTTCTTTATAATATTTATTGTTCTTTCAATGAACTGTAATCAAAGTTTGCTAAAACAGCCTTTACTTCTTGGTCGTTATCCCCTAGAAGCATTGAACCATTACTTGTACGATCTACAAGTGTTAAATCCATTGGTCGGACCACTTTTGTTTCGCCATTTCCGGCAACAATTGTGTATTCATTGTTTGAAGTGATTTCTCCATCCATGAATACGACACGATGAGGTTTTGTCTTCAATTCACGTAAAACCATCAATCCACGTTTTGCACGTGTGAGCATTGAAATTTCTAATACATTAAATCGTTTAACTGCCCCACGTTGTGTTGTAAGGAATGCAGAAACAACTTTATGTTCTAATGAGTAAACCATCGCTCCAGCAACAAAATCCTCTTTACGAAGGTTGATTGCTTTCACACCGCTGGCTACAGTACCAACTACTGGAATTTCGCTTAATTCATAACGTAATCCAAATCCGCAGTGAGTTACGATAAATACTTCTAAGCCTTCTGGATTTGTAACAACTACTTTAACTACTTCATCAGTTGTAGTCTTTAGTTTCATTGCATTACTTGTACGAGTTTTATATCCACGGTATGTTGTAAACTCATTGAATAATGTTTGTTTTACTAAACCTTCTTTTGTAAAGAAGACAGCCGTCCAATCTTTATAAGACTCATCACTATCTTTAGCTTTGACGAATCCAGTTAGAATAACTTCGTTGCTACCTAAAGAAATCGATTGACTTAAGTGGTTCCCCACATCTTTCCATTTCGCTTCCGGAATTTCATGCACTGGTAAGTGTAAGTAATTTCCTTTTGAAGTAAATAGAATTAAATTATCTAATGTGGAAGCTTTTTGACAAAGAATAACTTCATCCCCTTCACGCATTCCGTTTTCTTCTGGAGCGCTTGAAGCAAATGAACGTGGGCTAACACGTTTGTAGTACCCTTGTTTTGTAGCGACAACATAGACTTCTTCTTCAGCGACTAATACTTCAGTTTCAATCTTAATCTCTTCGATTTCAGCTTGAATTTGCGTTAAACGAGGAGTTGCGTACTTCTTCTTCAAATCACGAAGTTCACTCTTCATAACTTGGAGAAGAGTTTTTTCAGATTTTAAGATACTTAAGAACGTTGCGATTTGCTCATTTAAATCAAGCTTCTCATTTTGAAGAATTGTAATATCCGTATTCGTTAAACGATACAATTGTAAGCTTACAATCGCTTCTGCTTGAATCATTGTGAAGTCATACGTCTCCACCAAACGTTCTTTTGCATGTTTCTTGTCTTTACTGTTACGGATTAATGCGATGACTTCATCAAGAATCGACAAAGCTTTCATTAAACCATCAACGATATGAAGGCGATCTTGAGCTTTCTTCAAATCATATTGTGTACGTCTTGTGATCACTTCTTTTTGGAAGTTGATATACGAAGTTAGAATCGTTTTTAAGCCAACTTGTACTGGACGGCGTTCATCGATAGCGACCATATTGAAGTTATAGTTGACTTGTAAGTCTGTATTCTTCAATAAGTAGTTTAGAATCCCTTCTGCATTGGCTTCCTTCTTCAATTCAACAACGATTTGAAGCCCTGTACGGTCTGATTCGTCCCTTACTTCAGCAATACCGTCAATCTTCTTATTTAAGCGAATTTCATCAATCTTCTTCACTAATAAAGCTTTGTTTACTTCATATGGAATTTCAGAAATGATGATTTGCGATTTTCCACCTTTAATCGGTTCGATTTTTGTTTTCGAACGAATGACCACTTTACCTCGTCCAGTTTCATAAGCTTGTTCCAACTCTTCAAGTCCTTGAATAATTCCTCCTGTAGGGAAATCAGGACCTTTAACAAATTGCATTAACTCTTTTACAGTTGCCTTAGGATGATCAATGGCATGAATCGTTGCATCAAC
>CALIJD010000275.1 GCA_938017885.1 uncultured Granulicatella sp. | reverse complement strand
TCATTACTTAAATTTTGTTCTCTTTCATTTAATATTCCCTTACCTATCTCCCAAATTATTGAAGAGGATATTGAACCTACTACAGAACCTAGAACAGGTATTGGAATCATGATCTGACCAATACAAGCACCAATTGTAGCAAAGGAAGCATCTATTACATTTAATGTCAACAGATTCATAAGTTCATCTTGAGTTATTTCGGAAGATCTGAATCTCAAAACAACATCTATCATCCCATAAGTAGCCATTACTAAAGCACTGGCATTTGGAGCACTAATACCCAAAATATTTGTTAATCCGTAAATTGAATATCCTGATATTGCTCCACTTGCAACTCCTTTTAATGAATTCAATCCACAATCTAACCAATCGGATTGTTCGAATTCAAAGATACTTTTTCCTTCTATGTATTTTCCATACACAGTCGACATTAATGCTAAACTACCTTGTAAAAAAGCTGCGTTTCTTGCAACCTTGTTAGCTTCTTTTAAATTTGGTAATGCATGTTTTTGGGTCACTAATCTTTTTTTATTTAATTCTTGTTGTTTTAGTCTGACTGTTTTACGAATATTCTTCTCTTCAGAATCTATAAGAGAATGAATTGAATTTTTTTGAGCGTCTTTGTAATCTAGAGCAGAGGATTTCATCCAATATTTGTATGAAGTAAGTCCCTTGCTTTCAGTGATATCATTAATCATTTGGCGTATATCCGTAATTTGTTTAATGGATAATCTCTTGCCATTCAATTCAACTTCTTTTGCTCCAGCCATTATTTTTTCAAATACTTGAACGTGATCTTTTGGAAACATCATTTTCATTTTTGAACTGTAATGAAACGATTGAGCTAGTTCATCACGTAAATTACCATAAAACTTCATTTGAATGGTATTTCTACCAATTAATAAATCGGCTGGTCCATTATCATTCAATACTTCGACAATAGGATTTAACCCTTCAATGGCTCTCCTCGCATTTACAATCCCTGCTTCTGCAAATTCAGCGATAAAGCCATGACCACCATAATCTCCTCCACGCTTCTTTAAAATAACGTCTTCAATATTGTCTCTC
>CALIJD010000274.1 GCA_938017885.1 uncultured Granulicatella sp. | reverse complement strand
GTTTATAATATAAAGAAAAAAAGCAAATGTATCATTTTTGATACATTTGCTTTTTAACAAGTAGTAAATGCTTTTCTTAGTTCTGGATGGATTTCCCAATCCATTTTTGAATAGCTAGTAGTAATCGTATGTTCTTCTGAAAAGAGAAGGACACGTTCAACGATAGAGGCAATTTGATTGAAATGATGAGAGGAAATAATGATGGTTTTTCCTGCTGTTTTTAACTCTTCTAGTAACGCCACAATGAGGCGTTGATATTTTGGTGAGAGGCCGTTAAAGGGCTCATCAAACAATAATACACTAGGATTCATGGTGAGAATACTAGCAATCGCCACGAGTTTCTTTTCCCCGCCAGAAAGGTGGTAGGGAATCCGGTCTTTTAAGTGTTCGATTTCAAGGAGCGCCAGTGTATCATTCACTCGTTTTTCGGTTTTTTCTTCGGATAATCCGAGTTGACGTGGACCAAAGGCAAGTTCTTCAGAAACCGTCGTATTGAACAGTTGAATATCGCTGTTTTGAAAAATCAAACCGACTTGTTGGTATAAGTGACCAGCGTTACTTGGCTCTTTTAAGAATTCTGCATCTACATTCCAATCGTTAAATTGGTACTGTCCAGAAGAGAGAGGGAGTAATCCAACCAAAATTTTAAAGAGCGTAGATTTACCGGCTCCATTCGGTCCCATCAAAGCCACTGTTTCGCCTTTATCGATATGAAGGTTGATGTCGTAGATTCCAATATCTTCGCTGTAGTGATAATTTCCATCGTGAATTGTAATCATAAGCGTTCCTTTCTATCGTAGCATGGTTGTTACGATAACCAGCACGATTAATTCGAGTAATAATAAGACGTCCTCTTTCTTCCAGTGGAAAGGGATTTTATGTTTGGCATTCATTCCGTAGCCTCGAAGCGTCATGGCCTCGTAGACTTCTTTAGTGTGGTTTTTCGATGATAAATACAATAGGCCAAGAATCGATCCGAAGAGGCTGAGGTTGACTTTTTGTCCGATGGTTCGCAGTTGAACGCATTCGATTTGCTCTTGTAGATGTTTTCCGAGGATATAAGTGTATTTCATCGCGAGTTCGATCGTTTGAATCATCGTTTTTGGAAAATGCAACTGACGAAGAGCCTCAACGAGTTGGACACTTGTGGTTGTTGCTAAAAAGAGGGATAAGTTTAATACAAGAATACTCGTGCGACTAAGGAATAGACCGCTATTTTGGAAGCCTCTTAGAAGAATACTTGGTAAGAGGATAATCGTTGTAAAAATGAGGACGCGCGTCAGTATTTTCCAGAGACGAAGGAGCGCTTCTCCAGGAAGAAAGGAGATATGTGCGAATAGGAAAATCGCCAAAATCCACAGTTGGATGGTGGAGTGGCTGAGTGTAATTATAATGGCTAAACAAACAAAGTAAACGAGCCGCATTGAGGACGAAGATTTTGCCTTCAATGCGGGTGTCGTTTGCTTCATTTTGCCAAGGAGACG
>CALIJD010000273.1 GCA_938017885.1 uncultured Granulicatella sp. | reverse complement strand
CGTATCCTGGGAATGCTACATCCACTTTTGGTTTTTCATCTTCAAAAAGCTCTTCGAATCTATCGACCGTAATGGCTAAACGTTCTGAAGCACTAATTCGAAAATGCCCATCACAATTTGGACAAACTTTAAGTGCTCCTAAATCTTCTTTGTAGACTGTCTTACCACAACCAGGACATTTAATCCATTTTCCATCTGGTACAGTAGGTAACTCAGACTGCTCAGACAAGTCTACTTTTATACGATTGATGGTGATATACGATCGTCTTTTAAACAGACCCATCTAATCACTCCTTTACTAAATCATTCTAATTCTCTTTAGGCTGATTCCAATGTTTCAAAAATTCTGATTCAACATAAGCGGTTGTATAATCACCGCGTTTGAATGCTGAAGAATCTAGTAAATCTTCCACAAACTCCTGGTTAGTATCTACACCTTCTACTACTAATTCAAATAACATGCGTTTCATTCTTAGAATCGCTTCTTCTCGTGTCTTACCATGTGCAATCAACTTCGTTAACATCGAATCATAGAAAGGTGGAATTTGATAGCCAGTGTATAGAGCAGATTCAATACGAACGCCCATTCCACCAACAGGTTGATGGAGAAAAGTTACCTTTCCTGGAGAAGGACGGAACCCTTCAAACGGATTTTCAGCATTTAAACGACACTCAATGGCATGTCCTTGAAAAGTAATATCTTCTTGTGTAAATGGAAGCTCTTCTCCAGCAGCAATTTTAATTTGCTGTTGGACTAAATCCACATTCGTAATCATTTCTGTAATAGGATGTTCCACTTGAATTCGGGTATTCATTTCCATGAAATAGAAGTGTTTGTCCTGATCTACAAGAAACTCAATCGTTCCTGCATTTTGATACCCTACTGCTTTAGCAGCTCTGACAGCTGCCTCTCCCATATCTCTTCTAAGTTGAGAAGAAAGAGAAGGACTTGGAGCTTCTTCAATGATTTTTTGATTTTTTCTTTGAAGCGAGCAATCACGCTCTCCAAGATGGACTACATTTCCATGTTGATCCGCTAGGATTTGTATTTCAATATGTTTTGCAGGATATATGATTCTTTCCATGTACACATCTGCATTTCCAAAGGCTTGTAAGGCTTCTTGTCGAGCTGTGACAAATTGATGTTCAAATTCTTCCACAGACTCAACACGACGGATTCCTTTTCCTCCACCCCCTGCGACAGCTTTGATTAACAGAGGGAATCCAATTCGCTTAGCCAGTTCAATTCCTTCTTCTACAGTTGGCACTACATCATCGCTTCCTGGTATAACTGGAACATTTGCAGCAATCATCTGTTTACGTGCTTCTGCTTTATCTCCCATTTGAGAAATGACTTCACTAGAAGGTCCGATGAAAGTTATTTGACATTCGGCACACATTTTAGCAAATTTCGCATTTTCAGATAAAAATCCAAATCCTGGATGGATTGCTTGTGCGCCAGTAGTCACAGCCGCACTTAAAATATTTTCTACGTTTAAGTAAGAATCTTTTGAAGCAGCTGGGCCAATACAGACAGCGTGGTCTGCTAATTGTACATGAAGAGCATCTTTATCCGCTTGGGAATAGACTGCTACCGATTCAATCCCTAACTCACGACAAGCTCGAATAATGCGGCAAGCAATCTCTCCACGGTTTGCGATTAGTACTCTATTAAACATAGGCTTAACGTCCAATAATAAAGGTTAATTCAGCTTCTGCGACTTTCTTACCATCGACATAAGCAACGCCTTTACCGATTCCTGCATATTCTTTTAATTTAACGATATCTACTTGAAGTGTTAACACATCTCCTGGAGTTACTTTTTGACGGAATTTAACATTGTTTAATCCGCCTAAGTAAGCTGTTTTTCCTTTGAAAGAATCTAATTTCAATAATGGAATTGATCCAGCTTGTGCTAATGCTTCAACAATTAACACACCAGGCATTACAGGTTCACCAGGGAAATGTCCTTGGAAGAAGCTTTCGTTAAATGTCACGTTTTTACGTGCCACAACGTGTTCACCTGGTACTAATTCATCGACACGGTCAATATATAAAATTGGGTAACGGTTAGGAATTAACTCAGCTACGTCAGTTACAGTCATAATGTTCATCTTTATTTCCTCCTAAAATTGGGTTTAGCGAATCGCAAATAATTTTTGTCCGAAATCAACCATTTGGCCGTTTTCTACAAGGACTTCCACCACTTCACCGTTGAAGTCGCTCTTAATTTCATTCATGATTTTCATTGCTTCGACAATACATACAGTGTCGTTTGAAGTGATTTGTTTACCCACTTGTACAAATGGATCTGCATCCGGTGAAGATTGTAAGTAAACTACCCCAACGATTGGGCTTGTAATGTATTTTGCATCTGTTGCGACTTGTGGTGCTTCTTGAGTTTCAGTAGAAGAAGAGACACTCACTGGTGCTGCTTCCACTGGACTAGCCACATTTACAACAGGTGCAACAGCATTAGAAACGACTTGAGGGTATTCCTCTCGTTTACTAAATTGCACTTCGAACTCTTCGTTTGATAAATGAAACTCCGTCATGTTTGATTCATTGAACAAAGCCATTAGTTCTTTAATTTCTTCTACGTTCATGTATTAATCCTTCCATTTCTTCACACAGATAACGGCATTATGTCCTCCGAAACCAAGTGAATTACTGATCGCTACTTCGACTTTCGTTGCGACACCAACATTTGGAGTTACATCTAAATCACAAGCTTCATCTTGCTCTGTAACATTAATTGTTGGTGGAATAAAATCTTCCTCAACAGCTTTCACACAAGCAATTGCTTCAATTGCTCCTGCAGCTCCTAATAAGTGACCAGTCATTGATTTTGTACTAGACACATGAACCTTATCCGCTGCTTCTTTTAATGCATAACGAATTGAAGTTGTTTCAGCAGAATCGTTTGCTGGAGTACCTGTTCCGTGAGCATTCACATAGTCCACTTCGCTTGGAGCCACTCCTGCTTCTTCGATGGCTTGTAGGATTGCTTTACCAGCACCACTTCCGTCAGGATTTGGAGCAGTCATGTGATAAGCATCTCCTGTAGCACCATATCCAACAACTTCTGCATAAATTTTGGCACCGCGTTTTTGTGCGTGTTCTAGGCTTTCAAGAACAAGAACCCCTGCTCCTTCACCCATTACGAATCCCCCACGCTTTTTGTCAAATGGTAACGAAGCTGCATTTGGATCTTCGCTGCTTGAAAGAGCCGTTAAAGCAGCAAATCCTGCAATTCCGATTTCACAAATAGAACCTTCAGCACCACCGGCTAAAATGACATCTGAGTAACCATGTTTAATGTTACGGAACGCTTCCCCGATGGCATGTGTTCCTGTCGCACAGGCTGTTACTAATGACGTACATACACCGCGTGCTCCGATTTTCATTGAGATGTTTCCGGCAACCATGTTTCCAATCGCCATTGGAACAAATAATGGAGCTACACGAGTTGGGCCTTTATCATGCATTTTGATGATTTGGCTTTCCATCACTGTTAACCCACCAATACCAGAACCAACCATAACACCAAAACGGTCGTAGTCTGTATTTTCTGGAGTAATGCCGCTATCTTCAACGGCTTGCATTGCTGCAGCTAGTCCGTATTGGCAGAATAAATCCATTCGTTTTGCTTCTTTACGATCCATGTATTTTGTAGCGTCAAAGTCTTTTACTTCAGCAGCCACATAAACATCTAAGTCTTTTTTATCAAATTTTGTAATTGGAGCAATTCCGTTCTTACCTTCTTTAAGGCCTTCCCAGAAACTTGCTACATCATTTCCTAAAGGAGTGATGGCTCCCATTCCTGTAATTACTACTCGATTCATTATTTTCCTCCTTTAAGAGATTACATGTATAATCCGCCGTTGACATTTAACACTTGTCCTGTAACGTATTTTGTTTCCGCTAAGAACACACATGCTTCGGCAATATCTTCTACTGTACCGAAACGACGAAGTGGGATTTGTTTTTCCCATTCATTACGAATCTTTTCAGGTAATGCTTGTGTCATATCTGTATCGATGTATCCAGGAGCGATGGCATTCACTGTAATCCCACGAGAACCGATTTCTTTAGCAACAGATTTTGTTAAACCAATGATTCCGGCTTTACTTGCAGCATAGTTTGCTTGACCTGCATTTCCTGTAACTCCAACGATACTTGTAATGTTAATAATACTTCCTGATTTTTGTTTTACGAAAACTGGAGTCGCAAAACGAATCATATTGAAGTATCCTTTTAAGTTAATATTCATTACATCGTCAAAATCAGATTCACTCATACGCATTAATAAACCATCACGCGTAATTCCAGCGTTATTGACTAACACGTCGATGCGTCCAAAACGCTCTTTTACTTCATAAATAAAGTTTTCAGCTACATCGAATTTCGAAACGTCTCCAACAAACGTCATCACTTCACCAGGATAAGAATCAAATTGAGCAAGTGTTTCTGCATCAATTTCACGAGTACCGTTTAAAACAACATTAGCACCAAGTTTGGCAAATTCTAATGCGATTCCAAGACCGATTCCACGACGGCTACCTGTTACAATAACTGTTTTATCTTTAAATTTCATTTCGTTATCCTTTCAGTTCCTTTACTTTTTCAATGGTTTCTGACATTGCTTTAAGGTTATCTGTTTGGAATAATTGAACAGAAGCACCTTTTGCTTTAGCAATTTGTTTCACCATTTGCGTCAATGTTTTTCCAGGACCTACTTCAATGAAGACATCTACACCATCTTGAAGCATCCACTCTACATTTTGTTTCCATTTCACGGCATTCGTAATTTGATCACAGAGAACGTCTTTTGAAGGTACGCCTTCATGCGGTGTGCCAAGCGTATTGCTTAATACAGGGCATTTACTTTCGTGTAACTCTGCCACTTCCATTTCAGGAGCAAAACGAACTTTCGCTTCTTCCATTAATGGTGTATGGAAAGGTCCAGATACCACAAGTGGTACAGCTCTTTTGGCGCCAGCTTCTAAGCATTTTTCGCTCGCTACGTCTACTGCTTCTGCATGACCACCAATCACTAATTGTCCTGGTGTGTTGTAGTTTGATGGAACTACGAGAGCTTCTGGAGTAGAAACTTCACGGCAAATGTTTTCGATAACATTATCTTCAAGGCCTAGTACGGCTACCATTTTTCCTTCGCCTTCTACAACCGCTTCTTGCATATATTGACCACGTTTTTCGACTAAGTTTAAAGCTTCCTTGAAATCAAGGACTCCGGCTTCAACAAGTGCTGAATATTCACCAAGAGATAGACCAGCCGTCACATCAGGTGTGATTCCTTCTTGTTCTAAGACGCTTGCTAATGCATGAGAAACCGTTAATAACAACGGTTGCGTATATTCTGTTTGGTTGATACGTGTAGCAGGCTCTTCTGAAATAATGTCAGTCACACTGTATGGCAGAACGTTACTTGCTTCTTCAAAAACAGCTTTAGCCACCTCGAAGTGCTCAGCAATTTCTAAGCCCATTTGTGCTTTTTGACTTCCTTGACCTGGAAATAAAAATGCGATTTTCATGAGTTTCCTCCTATTGCGCTGTAAAAAAAATGGTGGAAATATGCTAAATAAGCATATTTCACCATTCCCTTTTTTCATTTAATTAAAAACGTGCAAGTTCTTTCTGGATGACTTCATGAGATTCGGCCATCAATTCTTGAATAATCTCCGAACAGCTTTGTTCTTTTGAGATTAAACCAGCAATTTGACCGGCCATCATTGATCCCATTTGAGTATCCCCTTCCACTACGATTCTACGTAAAGCACCACGTCCGATTTCTTCTAAACGTTCGAAATCCGGATTTTCTTTACTAGTTTCCTCTTTTTCCGCTTGAAGATAAATCTTCGTTAATTTATTACGTAAAACTCGAACTGGGTGACCTGTAATTTGTCCAGTAATAACAGTATCGATATCTTTTGCCTTTAAAACAGAAGCTTTAAAGTTGTCATGTGCAGTACACTCAGTAGAGACCAAAAATCTTGTTCCAAGTTGAACCGCATCAGCACCTAACATTAAAGCAGCTGCCATTCCGCGACCATCTCCGATACCACCTGCACCAATCACTGGTACACTCACTGCATCTACTACTTGAGGTAATAGAGCCATAGTTGTGGACTTACCAATGTGTCCACCGGCTTCCATTCCTTCGACTACAATAGCGTCTGCTCCTTCTTTTTCCATTCTTTTTGCTAAAGCAACCGAAGCAACTACTGGAATAACTGTGATACCAGCTTCTTTAAACTTCGCCATGTATTTGCCAGGACTACCAGCACCAGTACAAACCACTTTAACGCCAGCCTGACAGACAACATCCACTACTTCATCAACAAATGGACTTAATAGCATAATATTTACACCATAAGGTTTATCTGTTAAACGATTCATTTCCTCAATAAATCCTTTAACGACTTCGCCAGGAGCATGTCCGCATGCAACGATTCCTAAACCGCCAGCATTAGACACAGCACTTGCAAGCGCAGGATTTGCAACCCATGCCATTCCTCCTTGGATAATCGGATATTCAATTCCAATCATTTCGCAGATTCTTGATTTCATGTGTTACCATCCTTTTTTGTGATTATTTTTCAGCTAATTGTTTATCAACGTAGTTTACTAAGTCTTGAACTGTTTCTAGACCTTCTTCAGTATCGATTTTTACATCGAATTCATCTTCGATATCGTTGATGATTTGGAATAAATCTAAGCTATCTGCGTCTAATTCATCTTTAAGACGAGTAGTTAATTGTACTTCTTCTTCCTCTTTACCTAATTGATCTACGATAATTGCTTGAATTTTTTCAAATGTCATTGTGTTTTCCTCCAATATTTTTAAAATTATAATGTGATTGTGATGCTTCCCCAGGCAAGGCCACCGCCAAAACCTGATAGAAGTAATTTTTTATGTTCTCCGATTTTTAATGTTCCATTTTCCACGAGTTCATTAAATAAAATCGGAATACTTGCAGCCGAAGTGTTTCCAACATGATCGATATTCATTGGGAATTTTTCGATCGGTTGTTTTAATTTCTTAGCCACTTGTTCGACTAAACGACGATTTGCTTGATGTAACAAGTACAAATCAATATCGTCAGCAGTATATCCAGCCTTTTGTAAAGTATCTTGGATATTGACTGGAACAGTTTTGCTGACTAATTCATAAACGCCTCGACCATCCATTGTCATGGTTGAAACTGTTTGATTTGTCATTCTTTTTCCAGCGACTAATGCCTCAGATTTCTGTCCATCATTTTGTAATGTTTCCGCCAAAAAAAATGGCCCTTCATCTTTTTGTAAAAGAACAGCTCCAGCACCATCTCCAAAGAGAATAGCTGTAGATCGATCGTCCCAATCTAGTGAACTGAGCATCGTTTCTGCTCCGATGACGATTCCGTATTTTCTTTGTCCGTGTTCTAACATCTTTAGTCCAGTAGACAATGCATATACAAAACCACTACAAGCTGCACTCACATCGAACGCAAAAGCATTCGTTGCTCCGATAGCTCCTTGTACAAGAGACGCGCAAGAAGGACTTGCTGCATCAGGTGTCATCGTTGCTACAATGATATATTCAATAGATTCAGGATTAATCTGACTCTCTTCAACTAAGCGTTTTGCGGCAATTGTTGCCAAATCACTTGTTGTCTGTTCTTTTGCCCAATAACGGGTTTTGATTCCTGTTCTCTTTACGATCCATTCATCAGAAGTATCTACTCGTTTCGCCCAGTCATCATTTGTGATCACGGACGTTGGGAGATAGGAACTTGTCGCTATCACTTGAACCCCCACAATGTCTACTTCCCTTCTTGATTTGCTAGTACAGCCTCGTGTAGGAAATCATATAAATTATGAAGTCCCTTTACAAGAACTGCCATTTCTTCAGCGTTCATTCCTTCAATTGTTTTTAAAACTAATTTTTCATGGAATTTACGATGAAGACGATAAAGTAAGCGACCTTTCTTGGTCAGACCTAAAATTACAATTCTTCGATCGGCTTCGCTCTTCAAACGAACTACGTAGCCTTTTTTGACTAATGCATTAACTGCAACTGTTAGCGTCCCAACAGTAACATTCAATTTATTAGCGACTTCCGTTGTCGTATGTTCGCTATACATTCCAATCGCTTCAATGGCATGCATCTCTTTAATGGATAAATCATTAAATTGGCTTTGCGCCAGCGAAGATTCTTCAATGTCGAGCATTTGGTTAAAGACGTCCACCAAGTACCCGTTTATGGTCTCTAGAGTTGGTTCCATAAAAGATTTTCTCCTTTTGTTTGAATATCAAATCATTTGATGTTCAAAGTATATTATTTTTTACTTTGACTGTCAAACTATTTTTTGCAATTTATTTTGAATTTCAAACTATCTTCAAATTTATTAGTGCTTACATTATGATAACAACGGGATTTTCATTTTTTCATTTTCATAAAAATAACAATTTTGAAAGAATATGAATGTTTTGAAAACATATGAAAAAAGCTAGATAGACGGCTCTATCTAGCTTTTACACTACTTCTTAAAAACACATTTTCCATTTACATAGGTTGCTACCACTTCCACTTTTAATAAGTCTTGTGGATGTCCTACAACAATATTTCTATCTAAAACGACAAAATCGGCCAAATTGCCTACTTCTAGTGTTCCAATATCTAATCGACTTAATGCTTTAGCGGCACCACTAGTATGCGCCTTTAATGCTTCAACAATAGAAATACGTTGTTCTGGCATTAAACATGGTTCCGGTAACTGTTCTTTAGTTTGTCTTGCCACCGCGTTAAACATCGACTCAAACGGTGTAACATCCAGTACCACTGGCGTATCTGTTCCAAAACCAAGCGTCGCACCTTCTTTTATGAAGGATTTGAACGGGAACATATGACGCGCTCGCTCTGCTCCAACTTCTTCATCTAAAGTTTCATATCCTACTAATAAATGACTTGGTTGAACAGAAACAATGAGGGAATCTTGAGCCGTTAACGGCAGGTCTATAGGATCCATCACTTCTAAATGCTCAATCGTATTGAACTTATATGGTGCATCAAATGGAGTTTCTTCTTGAGCCTTTTTGAAATTTTGAAGCGTTAAAGCAATGGCCTTATCGCCTACCGTATGAATTCTCATAGGCCATCCTTCTTTATTAGCAAGAAGGGTTAAGCGTTCCATCTTCTCTTCCGTTAAGAGTGGCCCTCCGACATCTCCTTCGAAGAATGGCATTGGATACGGTTCTTTTAAATAAGCGGTATGCGAACTTGTCACTCCATCATAAAATTGCTTTACGCCACCCATTTGAAGCATTTCGGAACGGTATTTTTTGTACAGTTCACGGTTTTGTTCCACTACTTCTCGCATCGCTGGGAAGAAGCTTACACGTACTGTGGCCTCTTTTTCCACTTTTGCGTAAAGCTCAGGATATACAATAT
>CALIJD010000272.1 GCA_938017885.1 uncultured Granulicatella sp. | reverse complement strand
TAGCATCCACTTCTAAAATTTGGGGTTGCGTAACAGTAGGAATACCGCACGCGAGCGTATGTCCTCCGCCGCCGAACTCATGAGCAATGTGATTAACTGTTGGCCTTTTTGAACGTAAATGGACTCTAAAGGTACCATCTTCTTGTTCCACATACATACTCCAAGCCAAAATCCCTTCAACCGTTCCAGGAACTGAAACTACAAGAGAGGCTAACTGGTCACTAGCATTAAAACGACGAAGGACTTCTTTCGTTAAAACAACACTCGCCATCCCTTCAGGAGATACTTCTAAATGCTCATAAATATACCCTGTCATTCGATTCACGTTCAGCGGTTTCGTAATCATCTTATCGGCAATTCCAGCCAAATCTACCTCGTATTGTATCAATTTTGATACAAGCGCAAAAGTTTTCGAAGTAGTTGACGGATATAAAAATCGTCCTGTATCTCCGATAATTCCGGCATAGATAACATTAGCAGCAGCTCTATCCATTTGAAATGGAGTCGTTTCATCAAAGGCAAACTCTGCCATAATTTCACTAGCACTTGCGGCTGTTGTATCCACATAGCAGATTTTTCCGTAAGAAGTCACATTTGGATGGTGATCAATCTTAATCACCTCATCTACATTCACTTCAAACGGACAATTAATGAGTCGAGGTGTGGAACAGTCCACAACGATAATGAGCGAATTGTCGAATACCTCTTGTGTGATTTCATCCATATCACCGATATACTTCAAGTTTTTGGGCATATCTCCAATAACATAAACAGACTTATCAGGATAAGCTCCTTTTATAAGCTTACTAAGTCCTATTTGCGAACCCAAAGCATCTGGGTCTGGTTTTCGATGCCTTAAGATCACGATTGAATTGGCTTTTTCAATCTCCATGATAATTTCTTTTGATAATTCTTTGTAATTCATTCCTAGTTTCTTTCCATTAATTGATTTGACATAATCGCTTTCGCAACAACTGAGTTTTCAAGTAGCACAGAAATATCAATTTTAGATACTTTTCGGCCAATATCTAAAGTTTGAATTTGAATCGCAATTTTGCTTTCAATTGGAATCATCCTCAAATAATGCATTTCCAATTGTTCAATAACCGTATTGCGACGTTGGCTACGATGAATGAATTCTTTCGAAGCAACTGAAACCACTTCACAAAGAACCCCAAAAGATAACATCCCTAAATTATTGGTCATCTGAGGAGTGACCGTAAAACTAAATCTCGCATTTGTTGGGTTAATTTCTATTACTTCTAGATTTTCACTCACATCATCCTCAAAAGTATTCCCTACTTGAGGTTGTCTTTGTGTCAATTGCATAGCTTTCATAACGTCACGTCTTGAGATGATTCCAATCAGCTCCATATTATCTTGAACAACAGGTAGCATTTCTAAACCATTCCATATCATCGAATGCGCAACGCTTGCCACACTCGCATGTAACTTAGATACAGAAGGATTTTTAGTCATGATTCTTTCAATAATTAAACTATCAGATTTTCCTAATATATCTTTAGCAGAAACAACCCCTACTAAACGATTAGAGTGGTTCACAACTGGAAAGCGCGAATTTCCTGTTTTCTCACTTAGCTGGCGATATTCTTTAACGGTTTGATCCATTCTCAAATAATTCGTATTTTCGATATCATTATAAATATCGGCAACAATCATAATTTTCTTCTTAATCAATTGATCAGTCATTGCTCGGTTGATGAGACTGGCAACCGTAAATGTATCGTATGTTGTTCCCATCAATGGAATTTTAAGTTCATCCGCTTTTTGAATTAATTGAGGCGTTGCTTGGAATCCCCCAGTGATTAAAACAGCGGCTCCTTGATTCAAAGCGAGTAATTGTGCATCTTCACGGTTCCCGATAATAACAAGTGATTCTGGTTGAATATAACGTGTCATAGCGTCTAGTGTCATCGCACCTATAACGAAGCGGTTTAAGATTTTATCTAATCCTTCACGTCCACCGAATACTTCCCCTTCAATAATCTTAATAATTTCTCCAAAAGAAAGTTTTTCTAGATTATCCTTTGTTTTACGTTCAATACGAATCGTTCCAACTCGTTCAATGGTCGAAACAATCCCGATATTTTCTGCTTCCTTAATGGCACGATAAGCAGTGCCTTCGCTCATTTCCATATTTTTTGCAATCGAACGTACTGAGATTTTTTCTCCAACTGGCAGCGATTCAATATAACGAATGATTTGTTGATGCTTTGATGTCATAATATCCCCTCTGTATTAAAAAAATGAAACACCTAACTTAAACTGTACTATTATTGTACTAAAATTTTGCGATAAATACTAGAGGCAAAATAAAAAAACTGGTCAAAAAAGACCAGTTCTATC
>CALIJD010000271.1 GCA_938017885.1 uncultured Granulicatella sp. | reverse complement strand
TTGTTTAACATTTCTGTTGTCGAAGCTGCTGAAAGTTCCAACATTTGATTGATGGCTTTATTCGTTACAAATTCATCTTTACCACCTAATTTATAGATTGTTTTAATGTAATCTTCCTTATTTGGTGTCATAAGCCATCTCCTTTCATTTCCCTATCAGTATAGCATATTTTGCGGCTGAAAAACAGAGCTAAGAAAGAGCCTTAGGAAACTCCTAAGACTCTTTAGATTTAAAATCAATTATTTGATACGACCTGGACGTTCTTTGTATCCAAAGTATGCATCCGCAAGAATTTCTTCCATATCAGCTACCATTGGTAAACGAGGGTTTGCAGGTGAGCATTGATCTTCATAAGCAAGCATTGCAATCTCATGGATTGTAGCTAACCATTCTTTATGATTAACCCCTTGAGCTTTGAAGTTCATTTCGATACCTACAGCTTCCCCTAATTCGTAAACAGCTTTAGCTAAAGCGTCAACTGCTTCTTCAGGTGTTGAAGATGGTAATCCTAACATACGAGCGATGTCTTGGAATTTTTCATCTGCACGGTAGTAGTTGTATTTTGGCCATGTAGCTGCTTTAGCAGGACGAGTACCATTGTAACGAATTACGTATGGTAATAAAATCGCATTTGTACGTCCGTGAACAGTGTGGAAGAATCCACCAATCTTATGCGCCATTGAGTGGCTCATACCTAAGAACGCATTAGCAAATGCCATACCAGCCATTGTAGAAGCGTTATGCATTTTTTCGCGAGATACAAAATCCGCATTTTTCACACTGCTTACTAAGTTTTCAAATACTAATTTGATTGCTTGTAGTGCCAATCCATCAGTATAGTCATTTGCAAGTGTTGAAGTGTACGCTTCAATTGCGTGAGTTAATACGTCCATACCAGTATCAGCTGTTACAAAGTCTGGAACTGTCATCACTAATGCAGGATCAACAATCGCAATTGTTGGTGTTAGTGAGTAGTCAGCTAATGGATATTTACGGTTGTTTGCTTTATCTGAAATTACCGCGAATGGTGTTACTTCAGAACCTGTACCAGAAGTTGTTGGGATACCAACGTATTTAGCACGTTCCCCTAATTCTGGGAATTTGAATGCACGTTTACGGATATCCATGAATTTTTGTACTAAGTCACGGAAGTCCACTTGTGGTTGTTCGTAGAACATCCACATTACTTTCGCAGCATCCATTACAGAACCACCACCAAGAGCGATGATTGTATCTGGCTCGAAGCTTTTCATAATTTCAGCACCACGGTTTACTGTTGTGATGTCTGGATCTGGTTCTACGTCTGAGAATACTTCATAAATTACTTTGTTTGGACGTAATTCTAATTGTTCAATAACACGTTGTAAGAATCCTAATTTAACCATTGCTTGGTCAGTAACGATCATTACACGGCTTACATTTTTCATTTTTTGTAAGTATTGAATTGAATCGCGTTCGAAATAGATTTTTGATGGAACTTTAAACCATTGCATGTTATTTCTACGTCTCCCTACTTTTTTGATATTTAATAGATTTACAACACTTACGTTATCCCCAACTGAATTACGTCCATAAGAACCGCAACCAAGTGTTAATGATGGGATAAATGCGTTATAAACATCCCCGATACCACCAAAAGTAGAAGGAGCATTCCAAATGACACGAATTGCACGAACAACGCGACCAAATTCTTTCGCTAATTCAGCATCTTCAGTATGAATTGCTGCTGAGTGTCCTAAACCATGGAATTCAACCATTTGACGTGCTTTTTCAACACCGTCTTCACGTGATTCTGATTTAAGTACTGCAATGACAGGAGAAAGTTTTTCGCGAGTTAAAGGTTCTTTTTCGCCAACTTCTTTACATTCTGCAGCAAGAATGTTTGTTCCTTCTGGAACTGAGAAACCTGCTTGTTCAGCAATCCATGCTGCTGGTTTACCAACGATGTTCGCATTTAGTTTAGCTCCAGCACAGTTTTTGCTGTTTGCCTTTACGCCGAAGCAGAATTCTTCTAATAATGCTTTTTGTTTACGAAGTAAGTATGGTAGCTCTTTAATTCTTCAACAAAGTCATCGTAAATTTCTTTATCAATGATTGCTGCTTGTTCAGAAGCACACACCATACCATTATCGAATGATTTACTCATTACGATATCGTGAGCCGCTTGACGAATGTTAGCAGATTTTTCAACATAAGCTGGAACGTTACCTGCACCAACCCCAAGAGCTGGTTTTCCGCAAGAGTATGCAGCCTTAACCATCGCATTACCACCTGTTGCAAGGATAGTAGCAATTCCGTCGTGGTTCATTAAAGCGTTTGTTGCTTCAATTGATGGATGTTCGATCCATTGGACACAGTTTTCAGGAGCTCCTGCTGCAACTGCTGCATCGCGAACGATTTGAGCCGCATGTGCTGAACTTTGTTGAGCTGATGGATGGAATGCAAACACGATTGGGTTACGTGTTTTTAATGCGATTAACGCTTTGAAAATTGCAGTTGAAGTTGGGTTTGTTGTAGGTGTAATCCCACAAATAACCCCTACAGGTTCAGCAATTAAAGTCAATCCAGTTACGTCATCATCTGAAATAACGCCAACTGTTTTAGTATGACGCATGTTATGCACTACATGTTCACAGGCAAATAAGTTTTTCGTAGCTTTATCTTCGAAAACTCCACGTCCTGTTTCTTCGATTGCATGTTGTGCTAATACACCGTGTTGGTCTAACGCAGCTACTGATGCTTTGGCTACAATGTAGTCCACTTGTTCTTGATTTAACAAGCGAAATTCATCTAGAGCTTTTAATCCTTTCTCAACTAATAAGTCGATTTCTTGTTGTACTTGGTTGTTTTTTTCTTCACTCACTTGTGATTTCCCCCAGTGCTTGTTATTTTTATCACATGTTTATCATAACCTATTTCATCGATTTTGTAAATAGGTGAAAACGAATTTATTTTAAGAAAATATTTTCTTTTTGTTTTCAGTAGATTATAAACAATTTCCTCTATTTTTCCCATGCTTGGCACAGCTATTGCAATATGGTTTTC
>CALIJD010000270.1 GCA_938017885.1 uncultured Granulicatella sp. | reverse complement strand
ATTTTTGAGTTGGATACACTTAAAGATGAAAAAGCAAAAAACTTAGCTTACGGACAACAACGTGAGCTAGAAATCGTTCGTGCTTTGGCGACAAAACCCAAAATCTTATTCTTGGATGAGCCTGCAGCAGGGATGAACCCTCAAGAAACAGCTGAATTGACAGAATTAATTGCGAAAATTCAAAAAGAATTTGATTTGACAGTGGTGTTAATCGAACATGATATGTCACTTGTGATGAAAATTTGCCAACGCATTTACGTGTTGGAATATGGAAGACTTCTTGCAGAAGGAACTCCAGAAGAAATTAAACAAAATCCTGCGGTTATTAAAGCGTACTTAGGAGGTGAGTAGATGTTAGAAGTTAAAAATTTATCAGTTCATTACGGAATGATTCAAGCGGTTCGTAATGTCGATTTTAAGGTGAATGAAGGCGAAATCGTGTCTCTAATCGGGGCAAACGGTGCTGGAAAATCAACTATTTTGAAGACTCTATCAGGACTTATCCATCCTTCAGAAGGCGAAATCGTCTATTTAGGTGAGAATATCGCTTCAACATCTGCGAAGAAAATCGTTGAGAAAGGACTCGTGCAAGTGCCAGAAGGACGTCACGTATTCCCGGGATTAACGGTAAAAGAAAACCTTGAACTAGGGGCCTTTCTACGTAAGGATAAAGAAGAAATTCAAAAAGATATGGAAGCCGTCTTCGAACGTTTCCCAATCTTGAAAGAACGTAAAGACCAAGATGCACAAACGCTCTCTGGAGGGGAACAACAAATGCTAGCGATGGGCCGTGCGTTGATGAGCCGTCCAAAACTATTATTGTTGGATGAACCTTCAATGGGGTTAGCACCGATTTTTATCCGCGAGATTTTCAAAATCATCCAAGAAATCCAAAAAACAGGGACAACGGTTTTACTCATCGAGCAAAATGCGAAAATGGCATTATCGATTTCAAATCGTGCGTATGTACTGGAAACTGGATCAGTAGTATTAAGCGGGACAGGACAAGAGTTGTTAGAAAGTGATGAAATTCAGAAAGCATATCTAGGAGGGTAATCATGGAAGTTAAAGATTATATGTCAACCAACGTCATTACAGTCACACCTGAAACGACGGTTATAAAAGCTCTAGACTTAATGAAGGAACACGACATTCACCGCTTGCCAGTTGTAGAAGATGGCAAGTTAGTTGGCTTACTCACAGAAGAACTTGTTGCGGGGCATTCACCTTCAATGGCGACAAGCTTATCGATGCATGAGTTGAACTATTTATTGAATAAGACAACAGCAAGCGAAATTATGCAAAAGCAAGTTTTAACCGTTAAGGCTCATACACTATTAGAAGAAGCTGCGTCCCTCATGCGTCAACAAAAAGTCGGCGTCCTACCAGTAGTAGATGCGCGTGGCCACGTGGAAGGGATTATTACCGATAAAGATATTTTTGATGCGTTCATCGAAATTTCTGGATACAACACTCCAGGTTCTCGTTTATTCATTGAAATCAATGAAGATAAACCAGGTCCTCTGGAAGAAATTTCGGATGTGTTGCGTGAAAACAACGTGAACGTTTCGACGATTTCGGTATATCACCGTGATGGGAAAGTGCAAGTGGTGCTTCATGTGGATTCAACGAATCCGGATGAAGTGGCGGATTTTATTGCGCAAAAAGGCTATCGCGTGATTTCAGCGATGAAAAAATAGGTTAAAGGGTTAAAGCGTTGCTTTAAAATCCTTGGACATCTTCATAGTTATAGAAACAACTGCACCGGCCTGAGCCTAGGTCTCAGGCCTTGCGAAAGTCAAAGAGCTCCAAAGCGATTCTCGCTATGGAGCTCTAATTCTTTTCGCATGCGTATCGTTATTTCTATGACTATAGAGTCCAAGGATTTTTTTGCAACGCCACCTTAGATTGTTTTTCATCGGGAATCACGCTTTTTATGGAGAGCAGGCACCGGGCCAAGCCTGTGTCTTGGCTCTTACCGAGCTTCAAGCGGACTGCTAATAATGGATATTCTGAGATGAGTTAGACGCAGTAGACAAATGGATTGACCTTCGCCTGTTTAGGCTAGGTCAATCCTATTTGTCTTTGCGGGGGCAAGACGACGAAGAAACAAGTTTCTTCTGTCTTGCTCCCATGCGCCTCGTTATTTCTATGACTATAGAGTCCAAGGATTTTTTGCAACGTCACCTTAGATTGTTTTTTTCATCGGGAATCAAGCTTTTATGGAGAGCAGGCACCGGGCTGAGTCTTCGCCGGACGTTGAGTGGATGCGTGGGACGGTGTATAATGAAAGTGAGATTCTAGGAGGTTATGCGGATGAAATATGATTTTACGACAGAATATGACAGACGTGGAAAGGACGCGCTGGCGGTGGATGGACTAGGTTTGATTCCTGGAAAGTCGCCAGATAGACCGAAGAAAGGTTTCGATGTGATTCCGATGTGGATTGCGGATATGAGTTTTGCGACGGTACCAACTGTTATTGAAGCCATGCAAAAACGATTGAAACATCCGATTTTCGGGTACTTTATGCCTTCTAAAGACTACTACGAAAGCATTATCCAGTGGCATGCGCGCCATCATCAAGTAACAGGGTTAACTCGCAAGCATATCGGTCATGAAAATGGAGTGCTTGGAGGAGTCGTTTCAACATTGACTTCGTATGCAGCGCCTGGAGATGCTGTGTTAGTGCATAGTCCAACCTATGTAGGGTTTACGCAGTCATTAAACGATAATGGATTGAAGGCCGTGCATAGTCCGCTCGTGAAAGATGAACAGGGCATTTATCGTATGGACTTTGAGGATATGGAACGAAAAATCAAAGCGCATAAGATTCATGTGGCTATTTTCTGTTCTCCGCATAACCCAAGTGGTCGTGTATGGGAGAGAGAAGAAATCGAACGCGCGATGGAGATTTACCGCAAGTACGATGTGATTGTCGTGTCGGATGAAATTTGGTCGGATATTATTTTTAAAGGCCATAAGCATATTCCAACGCAGTCGATTTCAGAAGATGCGAAGAATCGCACGGTAGCCATGTATGCGCCAAGTAAGACGTTTAACTTGGCAGGGCTCGTTGGAAGTTATCATGTGATTTACAATGATGCGTTAAGAGACCGCGTAGAGTCAAAAGGGATGAAGCCACATTATAACGCGATGAATGTGATGTCGATGCATGCTTTAATCGGGGCGTATCAAGAAGAAGGATACGAGTGGCTGGAAGAGTTGCGTGAAGTGATTGAGAAGAATGCGGACTATGCGTGCGACTTTATTCACCGGGAATTGGACGGCGTAGAAGTCACAAAACCTGAAGGCACGTATATGCTCTTTATCGACTGTTCACCGTTCTTAAAAAAACACAACCTAACGCTAGAGCAACTCGAAAAACGAGGTTGGGATGTCGGCGTGGCTTGGCAAGACGGCAAGATGTTCTTCGGGGAAGGATGTATTCGTATAAACCTTGCGTTGCCGTATGCGCGTCTTGTAGAAGCATTTGACCGTATGAAAAAATATGTATTCGTGGACACTGTGCCACCATTAGACTAGGAGGAACCCTATGACAAAGAAAGTAATTCAAACAGAACAGGCTCCAAAAGCAATCGGGCCTTACTCACAAGGAGTAGCCTACACAGGAGAAACGATTGTCGTCTCCGGACAGTTGCCAATCGTTCCTGAAACAGGGGAGTTTTCAGGAAGTAATATTGTGAGCCAAACGCATCAATCATTGAAAAATATCCGT
>CALIJD010000269.1 GCA_938017885.1 uncultured Granulicatella sp. | reverse complement strand
ATATCCAATCGATTACTTGGCTAGAAGACTTCTTGATTGACTTTGATAACACCGTCATTGTTGTATCCCATGACCGCCACTTCTTAAACAAAGTATGTACGCATATGGCGGACGTTGACTTTGGTAAGATTAAATTATTCGTTGGGAACTATGATTTCTGGTTACATTCAAGCCAATTAGCAGCAAAATTATTAGCTGATCAAAACGCGAAGAAAGAAGAAAAAATCAAAGAGCTACAAGAGTTCATCGCTCGTTTCTCTGCGAACGCTTCTAAATCAAAACAAGCGACTTCTCGTAAGAAAATGTTGGATAAAATTACATTGGATGATATTCAACCTTCAAGCCGTAAATATCCATTCGTTGGATTCTCACCAGCACGTGAAATCGGTAATGACTTATTATTAGTAGAAGGCTTATCAAAAACAATTGATGGCGAAGTTATTTTCGAAAATGTAAGCTTCCAATTATCTAAAGACGATAAAGTAGCCTTCTTAAGTCGTTCAGATATTGCAATTACAACATTATTCAAGATCTTAACAGGCGAAATGGAAGCAGACAGTGGTACCTTCAAATGGGGAGTTACTACTAGCCAAGCTTACTTACCAAAAGATATGACGGATGAATTCTCAAATGAAAAATTAAATATCTTAGAGTGGTTACGTCAATATGCACCAGTAGAAGAGCAAGATAACACCTTCTTACGTAGCTTCTTAGGTCGTATGTTATTCTCTGGAGACGATGTTATGAAACAAGTAACCGTTCTTTCAGGGGGAGAAAAAGTTCGTTGTATGTTATCTAAATTAATGCTTTCTAAAGCAAACGTGTTAATCTTAGACGACCCAACAAACCACTTAGACTTAGAATCAATCACTGCATTGAATGATGGCTTAATCGCCTTCAAAGGTTCATTACTATTCTCAAGTCATGACCATGAGTTCATTCAAACAACTGCAAACCGTATTATTGAAATTGGACCAAAAGGCATTGTGGACCGTCTTGGCTCTACTTATGATGAGTTCCTTGAAGATGATGCTGTTCAAGCACGTGTAGATGCTTTATATAATTAATAAGAGTAGACCAGAAGAGTTAAAAGTCTTCTGGTCTTTTTGCTGTATTTAGTGTAGGATAAGAGTATTAGAGGAGGTATTCAAATGACAAAAATTTATTTTGCAAGTCCATTATTCTCAGAAATGGAATTAGCCTTTAACAAAGTTCTAGTAGAAAAGATTCGTGACCAGTTCCCAGGGGTAGAGGTATATTTACCGCAAGAACAAATGGCGATTAATGACAAGAGCTCTTATGCGGACTCAACGATGATTGCACAGTACGATACAGATGCATTATTAGATTCAGATTTAATGATTGCTGTTTTAGATGGCGCAGTGATTGATGTCGGTGTTGCAAGTGAAATTGGAGTAGCGTATCACGCAGATATGCCGATTCTTGGTCTATACACGGACAGCCGCCAGCAAGGTGCTGATAATCCTCAAAAAATCGCTGCTTTACAAGAGGTAGCAGAATCACAATTTAGCTATGTAAATTTATATACGGTAGGTCTAGTAAAACTTAGAGGAGAGATTGTTTCTAGCAGTGAAGAATTATTAGAAGCCCTAAAAGCTTATTTGAAGAAATCATAAAACTGTAAACTTTTGTTACAACTTTGTAATATAACTGATACGTTCTCCATATGTTCCTCTTGTAAAATAAGGAGTATGTTGGAGAAGGTGTGGTGAATATCGCTTTTGAAAAAGATGAAAAAACTATTTTTGACAACAACAGCATTCTTTTTAGTTGCAGGTCCTTTAGCTCCTTCTGTGTTTGCAGAAGAAACCGATGTGCAAAAATTAGAAGCTCAATTATCGTCAGAACTACAAAAAGTGAATACAAAGTATCAAGA
>CALIJD010000268.1 GCA_938017885.1 uncultured Granulicatella sp. | reverse complement strand
ACTGTTGCTTTAAGTAGTTTATCTGTAAAACATGCAACAGACACAGCTGCCAAAGAAACCTTTAAATCGATTAATTCGTCTTTTTCAATGCAAATTGACCGTCGTCATAATCAAGGGACTGCTCGTGGTGGGGGTAACTTGAAAGGAAAAGATATTAAAGCCATTGAAGGGATTGAAGGAGTCCAAAAAGCGATTAAAAGAATGGAAGTTGTAGCGGACTTAGTAGATCAAGAATTGATCCCAGCTCAAGGTGTTAAATTGGATGCCAACCGTGTGAAACGTTTCGGAAAAGCTGCGATGGTAACGGGAATTAATGATTCAAGTATGGATGAACGCTTTGCGGCTCAAACATTCACGTTAACATCTGGAAGACATATTACAGATTCAGATACGAACGTCGCAATGGTTCATGAAGACTTTGCTAAGAAAAACAATTTAAAAGTCGGAGACAAGATTAAATTAAAATCCAATATTTATGATGCTGATAATGAAAAGAAAGCAAACAACGAAACTGAAGTAACGATTGTCGGAACGTTTAGTGGAAAAAATAAGGGAAGAGTAACTGCCCCTCAAGAACTATACGAAAATACAATTTTAACAGACTTAAAAACAAGCCGTTTAATGTATGGCTTTAGTGAAGAAGATGGCACTTATTTAGATGCAACTTTCCTAGTTTCAGGAGAATATGACATCGATAAGGTAATGGAACAAGCTAAAAAATTAGGAATTAACTGGAAAGCTTATACATTAGTGAAAAGTAGCCAAAACTATCCAACTTTACAAAAATCCATTAACTTGGTGTATGGCCTAACGAATAAATTATTCATCGGAAGTCTAATTTTCTCTGCGATTATTTTAGTATTAATCTTGTTCTTGTGGACAAACAGTCGTCGTAAGGAAATTGGTATTCGATTAGCATTAGGAATGACAAAGAAAACGATTATTACACAAATGCTATGTGAAGTAGGAATGGTAAGTATTGCAAGCTTTGGAGCGGCCTTTCTAGCAGGGGGACCTGTCAGTGAATGGGTTGGGAAATTAATTTTAGGACAAGTGAATAGTAGTTTAGGAACTCAACTTGCCAACGAAGCAAAATCAGCTAACTTAGGTGGAGGTGCTGCAGTAGATGGATTTAATAAGACGCTAACGGAATTATCAGTAACAGTTTCAAATATGGACAAAGGAATCGTTATTGGACTTGGATTAGTGGTTATTGTCATTGCGGTATTTCTTGCAAGCGCATTGATTTTACAAAAATCTCCGAAGAGCTTGTTACAGGATACTGAATAAAGGTAGTTTATAAAAGTAAAGATTGTTATAATGGAAAGAGAGGTGATGTTTTTGAATCTATTAATTGTTGAAGATGAAGAGGCTATTCGAGAAGGTGTTCGAGAGTTTTTAAGTGAGCAAGGATTTAAAGTCTTTGAAGCTTGCGATGGTGTCGAAGCTCTCGAAGTATTTAACCGAGAATCCGTTGATTTAATTCTATTAGATATTATGATGCCCCGAAAGAATGGGTTTGAAGTATTAGAAGAAGTTCGAAAAAAAAGTAATGTCCCAATATTAATGTTAACAGCCCTGCAAGATGAGGAGACTCAAGTAAAAAGTTTTGAATTACTAGTGGATGGATATATTCAAAAACCATTTTCTCTAATGGTCCTTTATAAAAGGATTGAGGCTTTACTAAAAAGACATTATGGAGAAGTAGAAACCTGGAGTTATCAGGATACAAGTGTTAATTTTACGCGATTTGAAGCGTATGTAAATAATCAATTAGTAGAAGTGACCGCTAAAGAACTGTCGATTCTAAAACTGCTTGTGAAGCATGAGGGACAAGCTTTGAGCCGTTCACAAATTTTAGATCATGTTTGGTCTAACCATGAAGACCCACCATTTGATCGAGTCGTGGATGTTTATATCAAACAACTACGTAAGAAGCTAAAATTAGATTGTATTGTCACTATTAAAAATGTTGGATATAAATTGGAGTTAAAATGAGAAGATTAAAACTATTTCCAAAAATTTTCATTTATACTTTTAGTATATTAATATCACTCGTTGCGGTTGCTCATTTATTCTTATATTTTGCTTTCCCGCATTTTTACATGCAAGAACGGCAGCAAGAACTGAGTAGAAAAGCGGATGTTCTTGTAGAGAGTCTTTCTCAAGTGGATGAAAAGGGAGCTGCTTCAGCATTACAAGTGTATGCCAATAATGAAGGTATAACAGCGTACTTGAAGCATGAAAGCACTGGGGAAAGTGTAACTTTAGGAGCAAAATTACCAATAGATGAGAACAGCAATCAACATTCTGTGATTATCGAAGACCGTGAAGTCACGACTAAGGATGGAAAAAAACTATTTATTCAAGTGGTATCAACGACTGAAATGGTCAAACAAGCCACGCGAGTCACTTTCCATTATTTACCATTGTCTTTAGCTATCTCGATATTTACCGCAGTCATATTCTCTTATATCTATGCAAGAAAACTCTCAAGACCTCTGATGAGAATGTCTCGAGTTACAGAGAAAATGATGAATTTAGAAAGAGATGCGGCTTTTTTAGAACCAAGTTCGGATGAAATTGGACAAATGGAAGTGCAAATTAATGATTTGTATCAACATTTATTATCGGTGATTGATGAACTTGAAGAAAAGAACCAAAAAATGATTCGTT
>CALIJD010000267.1 GCA_938017885.1 uncultured Granulicatella sp. | reverse complement strand
GGATTTTCTTCAATATTCAAACGTATTTTATTCCATGCTACTAATTCAATAGAAGCATCTTTAATCTTTGGACTGGCAGCTTTTAAAAGCGTTGCGGTACGTGTACGATTGGCTAAAATCGTCCAAATACTTTGCCCTTTGACAATTCCATCTTTCTCTTGAACCAGTTCAGTAGAAACTTGACTCAATCCTACTACCTCAATCTCAGAAACTTTTGATAGTGGAGAAATAAAATAAATACTCCACGCTAAACATACGATAAAAATTCCTTTTAATAGTGTTGCATTCGTAATCCCTTTTGATTCAGGTTTTTTCTTTTTGGGTTTAGGTTCTTTTTTGGGAGGACGTACATCCTCTTTTGGAACTGTCTCTTCTACTCTAGAAGTAGGTGAGTTTTGCTGCGCTAACTCCCAAGGTGTTAATTCACGCGGAGGAGCTTTTTTTGGTGTCTTTCGATTAAACATATTCTCCTCCTTCTATCTTTATTTCACTAGAGAATGAATAATTGTTTCAAGTCTCGTTGAAGCATCTGTAATCCCCAGAGCTTTAGAATTTTTTGCCATTTGTAGACGTTTTGGTTCATCTTCCATAATACGATCAATTTCTGCAACTAAACTTTGTCCATTTAAATCTTTCTCTAAAATCATAGTTGCAGCATCTTTTTCTACTAATGACATTGCATTGGCTTCTTGGTGATTTTCAGTCACATACGGACTTGGAATTAAAACGCTTGGTAATCCTAGAGCCGTTAATTCAATCAATGTTGTTGCTCCACTACGACAAACTACTAAATCTGTGTTTTGGAACATTTGCACCATATTATTAATATATGGTAAAACTGTGACATTTTGCAATGGTTTTTTCAAACTTGTAATATGATTGTTGATTTTGTCATAATGCACTTGCCCGGTCACCATAACCACTTGATAATCTTTAGCTTCTAATTCCTCTAAAGCCTCTAAGAATGATTCGTTCATTCGTAATGAACCTCGGCTTCCTCCAAAGATTAATACAATAGGTTTTTCTTTTTTGATTCCAAGTGAATCAAGATATGCATCATCACGAACAGCATTCGCTAACTCTTGTCCACGAGGATTCCCTGTCATGACCACTTTATCTTCGTATTTTGCAAAATCTTTACGAACCGCGTCGAAGCAAATTGCAATCTTTGAAACTTTACGCGCTAAAAATTTATTGGTGATTCCTGCTAAACTGTTTTGCTCATGAATAATAGTTGGAATTCCCATATTGGCTGCAGCGTATAATACTGGCGCGCATACATATCCTCCAGTACCGATCACGATATCTGGTTTGAACTCTTTTACAATTTCTTTTGCTTTAAAATAACTTGTGCAGAAATACCATAATGTCTTGAAGTTTTCTAACGATAATGAACGAACGATTCCTTGAATCTTAATCGTTTTAAAATCATATCCCGCTTTTGGAACGATCGTACTTTCTAACCCACGTTCAGTTCCTACATAGAGAAACTCTGTTGAAGGGTCTTTTTCTTTCAAATAATTCATTAAGGAAAGAGCTGGATAAATATGTCCACCCGTTCCTCCTCCTGAAACTAATACTCTCATCTTTTTTCTCCTATAAATTACAGTTTCTCTACTGCTTCAATGAAACAATCGCCACGTACTTCAAAGTTAGCGAATTGATCCCAACTTGCACACGCTGGTGAAAGTAACACGATTTCTCCCTCGCGACTAACTGCATATGCTTTTGGTACTGCTTCTTCTAATGTTTCTACTACAGTTACTGGAATAGATAATTTTTCAGCAGTAGCTTTCAACTTCTCTTTTGTTTCCCCATAAACTACCATTTCACGGACATTTTTAAGAGAGGATTCAAGTTCCTCGAAGCCATTACCACGATCGAGCCCACCTGCAATTAATACTACAGATTGGTTTGTAAAACTTCTTAAGGCAGTTTGTGTCGCAATGATATTTGTTGCTTTTGAATCGTTATAAAATTTACGATTTTCAATTGTCTTCACATATTGTGTACGGTGTTTTACTCCATGGAATGAACGAACTGCTTTTTCAATTCCTTCATTGGTTGCACCTTGTAATTTACTAATCGCGACTGCAGCTAACACGTTCTCAACATTTTGAACGCCTGGCACTTGAATCGCTTCAAGAGGCATAACTGTTTCTCCATTAAAGTAAATCATAGTTTCATCTGCATAAGCACCTTGTTCTAACACTGATTTACGACTAAATGGTACTAAGGTTGCTTTTGTATGACCGTTAATAAATTCATATAGCTCAGGGAAATCCGCATTATAAACAAGAAAATCATCTTTTGTTTGATTCTTGGTAATTTGTAATTTTGCTTTCACATATTCTTCACGAGACCCATGATAATCCAAATGAGCACTAAAGATGTTTACGATACACGCCACTTTAGGGCGAAATTCTTCAATTCCCATCAATTGGAACGAGGATAGCTCAGTAATATATATGTCTGTCCCTTTGGAATCTTCTGCTAATTGCGATAAAGGTACTCCGATATTTCCGCAGGCGAATGTTCTTCTTTCAGGAAAAGATTCTTGTAGCATTAAGTTCGTTAATGTCGTTGTTGTAGTTTTTCCATTAGAACCCGTGATTCCTAAAATCGTCCCTTCCATCACTCGAGAAGCAATTTCGATTTCTGTATATACAGGTAATCCCTTTTCTACGGCTTTAGCAACAAGAGGATTAGAGTAAGGAATTCCAGGGTTTTTAACAACGCAATCAACAGTTTCATCAAGTAATTCTAACGGATGCCCTCCTGAGACAACTTTAATCCCTTCAGCTACTAACCCTTGTGCGTCAACACTTTCTTCAAGTGGTGTTCGGTCGTTCACCGTCACATCAGTACCTAGATGGTGTAGCAATTTCGCTACATTCACTCCACTTTTAGCAAGTCCTATGACAAGTATTTTTTTATTTTCAAACTCTTGTGTATTGCGCACAATGATTCCTCCTATTTTTATTTTCATTATGTATATGGAGAAAGGCTGGACAAAAATGGCCAGCTCTCCATTAAAATATGTTAGTTTTCTTAAAAAATAATTGCAACAATTAGCCCTGCAACTAAGCCGATAGCACTAAAGACTGAAACGATTTTTACTTCTTTCCATCCACTCATTTCAAAATGATGATGAATAGGACTCATTTTAAAAATACGTTTCCCAGTTAGTTTAAAGGATCCTACTTGAAGGATAACGCTAAGAGTTTCAAATACGAAAACAATTCCTACAAGAAGTAAGGTCCATTCTTTATGAAGCATAATAGAAATAATAGCAAGTCCTGCTCCAAGAGCTAATGAACCGACATCACCCATGAAGACTTTCGCCGGTTTCCAGTTGAATAATAAGAATCCTGCTAATCCCCCTACTACGCAGAAGCAAAATACAGCAATTGAATTTTGTCCTGCATGAGTTGCGATAATTCCGTAAGTTGCATACGCAATAATATTTGTTGAAGTAGCCAATCCATCTAACCCATCTGTTAAATTTACCGCATTTGAAAAACCTGCAATCCAAATAATTGTAAATAAAGCAAAAATAATAATACTATTGACCTCTCCAAACAATGGAAGGTAAATAAGAGGTTGGTTTCCACTTAAAAGATACAGTGCCACAAAAATTGCAGCTCCCAATAATTGAAGAGCAAATTTTTCGTGACTCTTTAATCCTTCATTTTGTTTCTTAAACACTTTAATATAATCGTCAAGAAATCCGATAGAACCAAAGAAAGCAAAGCCGATAACTCCACTTAATAATACAAAATTGAAATGACCAAAAACGGCCCCCATAATCAAACTAGATAAACTAATCATACATAGAAACACTAGTCCACCCATCGTTGGGGTTCCACTTTTAGCTTTATGCCAAGATGGCCCTTCATCTAAAGTCGTTTGTCCTAACTGTTTCATTTTCATAAATTGAATAAAATGTGGTTCGGCAATTACCGTTGCTAAAAACGATAAGCCGACTGCTAAAATGATTTCAATCATAATACTCTCCTTTTTCTACCCTAGTTATTATATCCTAATTTTTCTAGTGCTTGAACAACCGTCTCAACTTCATTGTAAGGAATATATTCTTCGCCAATCACTTGGTAAGGTTCAACACCTTT
>CALIJD010000266.1 GCA_938017885.1 uncultured Granulicatella sp. | reverse complement strand
CACACGACGGTATAAATCGTTTAAGTCACTTGTTGCAAAACGTCCACCTTCTAGTTGAACCATTGGACGTAAATCTGGTGGGATAACTGGAATAACATCCATTACCATCCAACCAGGTTTGTTTCCTGATTCTTTAAAGGCATCTAGAATATCTAAACGACGGATTGCACGCGTACGTTTTTGACCTTGAGCTGTTTTCAACTCTTCTTTTAATTCAGCGATTTCAGCCTCTAAGTCTACTTTATTTAATAATTCTTGAACGGCTTCCGCACCCATTGCTGCATGGAAACGAGTTCCAAATTCAGCACGTTTTTCACGGTATTCACGTTCTGTTAATAATTGTTTGTTCATTAATGTTGTGTCGCCAGCGTCAATAACAACGTAGCTTGCAAAATAAATGACTTCTTCCAGCGCACGAGGACTCATGTCTAACACAAGTCCCATGCGGCTTGGAATGCCTTTGAAGTACCACACATGTGATACTGGAGCTGCTAACTCGATGTGTCCCATACGTTCACGACGAACTTTTGAGCGCGTAACTTCAACGCCACAACGATCGCAGACTTTGCCTTTATTATTAATTTTCTTTAATTTTCCACAAGAACATTCTAAGTCTTTTGTTGGTCCAAAGATTTTCTCACAGAATAAACCATCGCGTTCTGGTTTTAAAGTACGGTAGTTGATTGTTTCAGGTTTTGTAACTTCCCCATGTGACCATTCACGGATTTTCTCCGGTGACGCCAAACCAATCTGCATACTTTCAAAATTATTTACATCTATCAAGGGGCCTACCTCCCTTTCTTTTGGAATTGCCCTACGATTCCAATAGTTCTATTACTCTTCGTCAATTTCAAAATCATCTTCAACAACGTCTACTTCAACGTCTTCAGATGAAGTTTCTTCTGCTGCTGATAATTCAGCTGCGCGGTCTGAATATTCATCTAATTGCGCACGTCTTTCGTTTGTTCTTTCAACGTCACTGAAACGAATTCCTTCGTCTTCGTCCATATCTTCTAGTTTGATTTCTTCATCCTGTGCATCAAGTACTTTCATATCAAGACCTAAAGCTTGTAATTCTTTTACTAATACGCGGAATGATTCAGGTACACCTGGACGTGAAATTTGTTGACCTTTAACGATTGATTCGTAAGTCTTCACACGACCAACAACATCATCTGATTTGTACGTTAAGATTTCTTGTAATGTATACGCAGCACCATAAGCTTCCAGTGCCCATACTTCCATTTCCCCGAAACGTTGTCCACCAAACTGCGCTTTACCTCCAAGAGGTTGTTGTGTAACGAGTGAGTATGGTCCAATTGAACGAGCGTGAAGTTTGTCGTCAACCATGTGAGCAAGTTTGATCATGTACATAACCCCTACTGACACACGGTTATCGAATGGTTCCCCTGTACGTCCATCATATAGAATTGTTTTCGCATCACGAGCCATACCCGCTTCTGCAACAGTTCCCCATACGTCTTCATCTTGCGCACCATCGAATACTGGTGTTGCGATGTAAATACCTAATTCACGAGCAGCCATCCCTAAGTGTAACTCTAACACTTGTCCGATGTTCATACGTGAAGGTACCCCTAATGGGTTTAACATGATGTCAACTGGTGTTCCATCTGGTAAGAATGGCATATCTTCTTCCGGCATAATACGGGAAACAACCCCTTTATTACCGTGACGTCCGGCCATCTTATCCCCTTCATTGATTTTACGTTTTTGTACAATATATACACGAACTAATTTGTTTACGCCAGGTGCTAATTCATCACCTGCTGCACGTGTGAATACACGTACATCACGGACAATACCGCCACCGCCGTGAGGTACACGTAGAGACGTGTCACGAACTTCACGAGCTTTTTCACCGAAGATTGCGTGTAATAAACGTTCTTCCGGTGATTGTTCTGTTAACCCTTTAGGAGTTACTTTACCGACTAAGATGTCACCATCTTTAACTTCGGCACCGATACGAATAATTCCGTCTGCGTCTAGGTTCTTCAATGCGTCTTCCCCAACGTTTGGAATCTCACGAGTAATTTCTTCAGGTCCAAGTTTTGTATCACGAGCTTCTGAATCGTAATCATCGATGTGGATTGAAGTATACACATCGTCTTTAACTAGACGTTCACTCATGATTACCGCATCCTCGTAGTTGTAACCTTCCCAAGTCATGAACGCTACTAGAACGTTTTGTCCTAATGCTAATTCACCTTTTTCCATAGAAGGTCCATCTGCCAGGATTTCGCCTTTAACGACTTTATCCCCTTGTGCCACGATTGGACGTTGGTTGTAACACATACCCGCGTTTGATCCGTGGAACTTAGTGATTTGGTAAGTATCTAATGTGCCTTCAGCTGTACGTACACGTACTTCTTTAGCATCTACGAATTCGACAACACCATCACGTTTACATAACAAGGCAACCCCTGAGTCATGCGCAGATACGTATTCCATACCTGTACCGATAAATGGTGCTTTTGGATTTAACAATGGAACAGCTTGACGTTGCATGTTCGCACCCATCAACGCACGGTTTGAGTCGTCGTTTTCTAAGAACGGGATACATGCTGTCGCAACTGCAACTACTTGTTTTGGAGAAACGTCCATGTAGTCAACGCGTTCTACTGGCACTTCTAAGTTTTCAGATACGTAACGCGCCATAACAACATCATTCACGAAGCTTCCATCTTCATTTAATGGAGAGTTTGCTTGTGCTACTACGAAGCTATCTTCTTCGTCAGCTGTTAAGTAGTCGATCTTATCTGTAACTTTATGAGTGTTCCAGTCTACACGACGGTATGGAGTTTCAATGAAACCATATTTATTGATCTTCGCATAGGTTGATAAGCTGTTGATCAACCCGATGTTTGGTCCCTCAGGAGTTTCGATAGGACACATACGACCATAGTGAGAATAGTGAACGTCACGAACTTCATATCCGGCACGGTCTCGAGTCAAACCACCAGGTCCTAACGCTGATAGACGGCGTTTGTGTGTTAACTCTCCTAATGGGTTTGTTTGGTCCATGAATTGTGACAATTGAGAAGATCCAAAGAACTCTTTAATAGCCGCAACGACTGGACGGATGTTTACTAATTGTTGTGGTGTTACTGTTGCAGTGTCTTGAATAGACATACGTTCGCGAACCACACGTTCCATACGAGATAAACCAATACGGAATTGGTTTTGTAATAATTCCCCTACTGAACGGATACGACGGTTTCCTAAGTGGTCGATATCGTCTGTTGTTCCGATTCCTTCGTAAAGGTTTAAGAAGTAGCTGATTGTTGCAATAATGTCGCTTGCAGTCACGTGTTTCACGTCTTCAGTCACGTTTCCGTTCCCGATAACTTTAATCACACGTTCTGGGTCAGCTGGTGAGTAAACTTCTACTGTTTGGATTGTTACTGGCTCTTTAATCACACCGTCTTCTGATGGATGTAAAGTGAATAGGTTCGCACCTTTTTCAAGGACTTCTACTACTTTTTCCATTACATCGCGTTCAAGAACTGTTCCTTTTTCAACAACGATTTCTCCTGTTTCAGGATCTACTAAGTTCTCAGCAATTGTTTGGTGTAATAAACGATTTTTTAGGTTTAATTTTTTATTAACTTTATAGCGTCCAACTGCTGCTAAATCATAGCGGCGTGGGTCAAAGAAACGAGCTGTTAATAAGTTGCGCGAACTTTCAGCTGTTTTTGGTTCACCTGGACGTAGACGATCGTAAATGTCTTTTAAGGCTTCTTCTGTACGAGATTCATCCATACGTTTATGAACATCTTTATCTAGAGTTAAACGTAATGTTTCGCTATCTCCGAAGATTTCTTGGATAAGCTCATCTGAACCGAAACCTAACGCACGAACTAATACCGTTAATGGGATTTTACGAGTACGGTCGATACGAACATAAGAAATGTCTTTTGAGTCTGTTTCATACTCTAACCATGCACCACGGTTTGGAATTAATGTTGAACCATATAATTGCTTACCGTTTTTGTCAGGTCTGTCATGGAAATAAGCACCTGGTGAACGAACTAATTGAGATACAATTACACGTTCTGCACCATTAATGATAAATGTCCCCATTTCAGTCATTAATGGGAAGTCACCAAAGAATACTTCTTGGTCTTTCACTTCACCAGTTTCTTTGTTCACTAAACGCATTTTTACGTAAATTGGAGCTGCGTAATTTGCGTCGTGATTTCTAGCTTCTTGTAAATTATATTTTGGAGCATGTAATTCATAATCTAAGAACTCCAATGATAAATTACCAGTATGGTCTTCAATTGGAGAAATATCCTTGAACATTTCACGGATTCCTTCATCCAAGAACCATTGGTAAGAATCTGTTTGGATTTCAATCAGATTAGGTAATTCTAATACTTCACTGATTCGTGCATAACTTCTACGCACACGGTGTCTACCGTATTTCACATCATGATGTGCCAACTCTTCCACCCCTAATAATTAGTATTGATAAATGTTACAATATGATGACATTTATTAAAAGTTCGTAACAAATGAAGATTTCGGTCGATTTTTAAACAAAAAAAAACCAAAAGAATTGTTTGCGGTCATTTGTGAAAAATGCAAATTCTTTTGTTTTAAGCCTTTATTTGTAAGGAATTGGACAATATTTCAACCCTCACACCGATTAAAATCCACACTTATTGCGTTATATTATTATACACAAAATCCCAAGCACCGTCAAGATTGACGACACTTGGGAAAGTTAGATTTTATCTGGTTTTTTTGGACTAATAAGTGCCCTCTTCGACCGATTGATTCTTCACGATTTTCACAATCCGACTTGTACCAAGACGACTTGCTCCTAATTCGATGAATTTTTCTGCATCTTCAATGCTAGAAATTCCGCCAGCAGCCTTTACAAGAACACCTTCTCCAACGTGTTTCTTCATTAATGCTACGTGCTCAAATGTCGCACCCGCTGTTGAGAAACCTGTTGACGTCTTGATGAATTCTGCACCTGCTTTTGTTACAACTTCGCACATCTTGATGATTTCGTCTTCTGTAAGAAGTGCGGTTTCGATAATCACTTTTAAGATATGACCGCCACATGCTTCATGAATTTGACGAATTTCATCTTCTACAACATCAAAACGTCCATCTTTCACGTCTCCAATATTGATGACCATATCGATTTCGCTGGCTCCATTTTGGATAGCGTCTTTTGCCTCGAAGACTTTTGTCGCTGTTGTGCTATAGCCGTTCGGGAAGCCGATAACAGTACAGATGGCTAATTTTCCATTCACATATTCGCTCGCACGTTTGACAAAAGAAGCTGGGATACATGCTGACGCTGTTTCATACTTCATCGCATCATCTAAAATCTCTTTGATTTCACTCCAAGTAGATGCAGGCAATAATAATGTATGGTCAACTGTTTTCAAGATTTCTTTGATTTCCATATAATCCCTCTTTCTTATTTTGCACGGTCTTCTTTAATTAAATTACGAAGTGCTTCAACTGCTACTTTAATAGCTGCTTCTGTATCGTGAACGATTGGGTTTGATAAGCCAGCTGCTTCACGTTCTTGGTTTCCCACTACTAAGAAAG
>CALIJD010000265.1 GCA_938017885.1 uncultured Granulicatella sp. | reverse complement strand
CCATGTGGTTTGATAATACGCAACGTCCTGAGTAAGAAATACACATTGCTCCGTGGATGAAGGCTTCAATTTCTACATCCACTTTTTCTTGCATTTCTTTGATTTCATCCATTGATACTTCACGCGCTAACACGACACGTTCTAACCCTTCATCTTTCCAGAAGTTGAGCGTTTCGTAGTTGGCTGCTGAAGATTGTGTTGATAAATGGATAGGTAATCCTGGCGCTTCTGAGGCACAAATATCCATTAAAGCCATGTCACTAATAATGGCCGCATCGATCCCGATATCACGAACGGTACGGAAGAATTCTCCCGCTCCTTTTTCGTCTCCTTCGTGAGTCACCATGTTAGCGGCAATATATACTTTTGCATTATGTGCATGGGCAAAATCAACGGCTTCTTTCATTTCCGCAAAGTCAAAGTTCCCAGCACGGCTACGAAGCCCGTACGCTTCCCCACCAAGGAAAACTGCGTCCGCTCCGTATAAAATAGCTGTTTTTAATTTTTCAAGAGTACCCGCTGGAGCAAGTACTTCAGGTTTTTTTAATATCTTTCTTCCCATTTGACTCTCTCCTATTTCACATCTTCTGGATTTAATAAGTAAAATCCTGCTTCAAGACCACGAACCTCTGGATGGAGAGCACGAACTTGTAATTCAAGACTGGCACTCTTTTCAGTAGTCCATGTGCCTGCTTCGATTTCATTACGAGCATTCACAAATAATTTTGCCACTTCAACAAAGTTTTCCCCAGGAGCGAGCACTCCGTCTAGCTTCCATTGCGGGATACCCATTTCTGTTAACTCTAACAAATAAGGCGCTAGAGACACGTCGTTATTCGCGAAAATATGCGTTCCGTTAATGTCTTCGTAGATGGAATAGTGAGAATCTTCATCGGCAGGTTCTGACACAAACAGGCCACGGCGTTTTTCAACCGATTCTTTTTTCTCAATATAATTGAAATAATTGTTTAAAAGTGGGCGTTTTGAATGATGGATACAAGTCGCACCATAAACAAGAACCTCAATCGGAATTTCTACACCTGCTGCCAAGATTTTCATCTCTTCACGAGGAATTTCACGCGCAATGACCGCTCCAACGGCACCACGTTTTCCCCAGAAGTTGATTTGACGACTACTTGTGACTAATACGGCAGCATCATAACGATACGGAATCGAATACTCAGGATTTTTCATAATTTGAACCACTCCTGGATCTCCTACCGCAATGTTATCCACACCAATTTCCTTTAAAAAGGTTAAATATTCCGGAACGAGTGCAATTCCTTCATTGTGGAAAATTGCGTTTACCGCAACACTCGCTTTCTTCCCATATTGGTGCGCCAATTCTGTTAATTCTTTTTGTTCCTCACGTGTAAACGACATCGGAAGGCGAAGCCCAAATTGGTCTTCCCCGAAATAAATCGTATCCACGCCTGCTTCAAGCAAATCTTTTGCTTGTTGGATCGATTCAACTGTTGCAATCAGCTCTATCATCCAAAGGCCCCCTTTGCTTTCTTTAAGATTTATACTTATCTAGAGTAGCACAAAACAACTGGATTTTCTATTGTTAAAATATAAACAACACTCCCCTGATTTTTTGTCCATAAGAAAATCCACCCTACTAAATCTGTAGGATGGATGTTATTTTATTATTCTACTTCTAAACGAATGCCTATCCCCTCTGGCAAAGCTTTAAATACAGCAATCTCAGATGGTAGTAAATGACCAATAACGTTTTGACGAGCATCTGCCGGCAAACTTTCTTTAGTAATTTCTATTTCTCCTTTATAGCGACCATACTCCGCATTAGCCTGATTGATTTCTCCAACGGTTCGAGTTGTTGTAGAAACTTCTCCGTCAAACAATGCTACTCCACGCGTTCCTAGAACACGGTAGACAAAATCACTCGCATCAATACGGTCATGAAGCACTTTTCCTGTTAATTCAACTGGTACTTGTGCCTTTAATGACACAAATCCTTCTTGGAATTCCATCATGACTTTTTGTGTTGACTCCTGAATAAATGTATCACCAACCAAAATCATATCCGTATGCGCACGAATGAGTTCACAAATGGCAAGACGCGTATCCAAAGTACGATGTGTTTCCACAGTAGGTAACCCTTCATAAAGCGGACCTCTTAAAGGTTCGTCTCCTGGAATAAACGCGAGTAGTTTGACTCCAAGCGCCTGCAATTTTTGGTTAATCGCCGTGAAATTCTCAAGCGAAATTCCTGAATATACTTTGGGATAATAATTGTGACAAGCAATGATTTGCTTAGCAAATCCTAGTCGCTCCAACAATTGGTATTCTCGACTTGTAAATGTTGAAGCATTTACTACAAGCGTAAACGCCTTGCCGCAACGTTCGATAAATGCTTCGTCCCCAAATTCGTCCAGACGTAAGTACGAAAGCCCTGCATTTTTCAGAGCCGCAATATTTTCTTTTGTAAGATCTTTATGGGCGATGTCTGGGATTAAATCCACTTCATATGAACTAGCAAGTTCCACTAGACGTGTCATATCTGCTATTTCTAGCGGATGTTCTGGTAACTGAAAAGAAGTGAAAGCCACGATTTGACGCGCGGCTTTCATTTCTTCTAATACTTGTGTAACAACTTGTTCACCAAGATTGATATAGATGGAGCGCCCAAAAGAAATGTTTGCTCTATTTGTTTCCATATACTTCGTTAATACGATCTTCATCTACACCGAAAAGCCATGTGATGACAAATCCACCGATGTAAGCTCCCACCATTGCCGTTAAGAAGAGTGCTTGAGTTCCTGGCACCATGATTAAAGCCCCGAATAAACCTGAAACCCCTTGAGATACTGTACCTAAGTGGAATAGAACTGCTAACACACCGCCGACACCAGATCCTAAGCAAG
>CALIJD010000264.1 GCA_938017885.1 uncultured Granulicatella sp. | reverse complement strand
GTCTCCACTGATACGAACAATCCCGATAGCCCCTTCACCAGGCGCCGTTGAAATCGCCGCAATGGTATCAAATTCTGTCTGCATACTATCCCTCACTTCCGTTTCATTGCACAAAAAAAGTGCAGACTCCACCCCTTCGTTTCTAGGGTGGCTCGCACTTTGACTGCTAACCGATATTCTCAAAGAGATTATACACTATTTTACTTAGAATTCATAGGCAGAAAGCCAATATTAGATTTTTTCTGAGTGAGTTGTGTTTTTATTTTTAAATTTTATACTTGTCATTGCACTCCTTTACAAAACAAGCTACAATCAAACTATGAATTTAAAGGAGGATTCCTATGACAGTAGAACATCCATTTAACAAAATCGTAGAAGGGATTGCAGTTTCTGATATTCGTCAATTCGACGCAGAAGTATCAACAATTCCTGGCATTATCAAATTAACTCTTGGAGAGCCAAACTTTGACACACCTGAACACATTAAAGAAGCGGCTATTCAAGCGATTAAAGACAATCATTCACACTACACACCAAACTCAGGGATTCCTGAATTACGTAAAGCAGCGGCAGAATATTACAACAAGAAATTTAATTTTAATTACACAGGAGACCAAGTCATTACAACGATTGGAGCAACTGAAGGGATTAACGCAAGCTTACAAGCCATCTTAAACCCTGGCGATACAGTCATCGTGCCAACACCAGTCTTCCCGCTATACTTGCCAATCACATTGCTGAACCAAGGGAACTTCATTACGGTGGACACCAGTAACGACGGCTTTGTTTTAACAGCGGATAAATTACGCGAAGCCATCGAAGCAAACCCAGATAAAAACTTCAAAGCGGTAGTTCTTGTATACCCAAGTAACCCAACAGGCGTGACTTACTCTAAAGAACAATTAGAAGACTTAGCCGAAGTGATTAAAGAGCACCAACTATGGGCTCTTTGCGATGAAGTATATGCAGAATTAACATACGACAAGACTCACTACTCTCTTGCAAATATCTTACCGGACCAAACCATTGTCATCACTGGTTTATCAAAATCACACGCAATGACAGGATGGCGTATCGGATTCATCTTAGGACCAACACACTTCATGAACGAAGTCGTAAAAACACACCAATACATGGTGACAGCTCCAACAAGTTTTGCGCAATACGGAGCACTTGCTGCAATGTTACATGGCCAAGATGACTGTGCGAAAATGATGGTTGAATATAGCGAGCGTCGTGACTACCTTGCTGCGGAATTGAAGAAACTTGGCTTCGAAGTGGCAAGTCCTGACGGTGCGTTCTACTTATTCGCTAAAATTCCTGCTAAATGCGGTACAGACTCATGGGCTTTCGTTCGTGACCTTGCTCCAAAAGCAAAAGTAGCGTTGATTCCAGGGGTATCTTTCGGACCTGGTGGCGAAAGTTATGTTCGTTTCAGTTACGCTGCTTCAATGGAAAACTTAAAAGAAGTTGTCGCTCGTTTAACAACTTACTTAGCAAACATCTAACATTTGGAAGGCGAAAAAGACCATATATGGTCTTTTTGCATTATAGCTTTATACGATATAGCTTATAAACTATATCGTTTTTATTTTTTTATCTCAGAGGTAGAATAAACAATAAAAGAACTAAAATTATCATATATGATAATTTTAGTTCTTTTTCTTATTTCCAAATACTATTGATAAAAGTGTCGCGACCTGAAAGTCCGCGGTAACGTTTGTAATGTTCTGGATCCTTCTTGTAGAAATCTTGGTGATATTCTTCTGCAGGATAGAACGTACTTGCTGGTTCAATTTTTGTCACGATGTCTTTTTTGAATCGTCCACTTGCTTGTAAGGCCGCCTTAGAAGCCTCCGCAATCTTCTTTTGTTCCTGCGAATGATAGAAAATCACCGGTCTATATGAATCTCCACGGTCCACGAATTGTCCCATTGCATCCGTTGGGTCCGTTTGTTGCCAGTAGACTTCTACGAGCTTTTCGTATGGAAACACTTCTGGATCAAACGTGATTTGTACAGCCTCTGTATGTCCTGTTGTTCCGCTACAAACTTCCTTGTATGTTGGATTTTCTTTGTGGCCGCCTGTGTATCCTGAGATTACAGACTCAATTCCTGGTTGGCTATCAAATGGTTTCACCATGCACCAGAAACAACCTCCTGCAAATGTTGCAATTTCTTTTGCCATATGTGCTCCTCCTACTCTTGTTCCGGGTTCAATGAAACATCTTCCCCGAAAATTCTCATCTTAATGGCGACGCCCGTTCTAGTTCCTGCTGTTCCGCCAATTCCTGTTTCACGCAACTCTCGTGGCATTCTTACCCCGATACTGCGCATCGCTTCAATCGTTTCATCCGCTGGAATCACATTTGTGATACCCGCAAGCGCCATATCCGCAGCAATCAACGCATTCCCTGCACCAATAGCATTTCGCTTCACGCATGGTACTTCTACCAGTCCAGCTACCGGATCACAAACAAGTCCTAATAAATTCCCCAATGCTGTCGCAAAGGCTTCTGAACTCTCTTGCGGTGTTCCTCCTGCTGCTTCAACGGCTGCGGCTGCGGCCATCGCACTGGCACTTCCAACTTCCGCTTGGCATCCACCCATCGCTCCAGAAATCATTGCGTTATTGGCAACGACCATCCCAAAAGCTGCCGAAGTAAAGAGGAAACGAACTTGTTGTTCATGGTTCAAGTTCATCGTATCGGCAATCGAGAACACAACGCCAGGTAAAGTTCCACTCGCTCCTGCTGTTGGAGTCGCACACACAAGCCCCATTGCGGCATTGACTTCATTTGTTCCTAGCGCATATTGCACACCCGCTAGAACACTATCGCCCGATAATGTCTTTCCACGTTCACGATATTTTTTCATCTTCAACGCATCGCCACCGGTCAGCCCTGTTGGAGAAAATACCCCTTCGCCTTCCACGCTTCTTTCGACGGCATTCTTCATCGTTTGTAAGTTTTTTTCCATTTTTTCCCAGATATATTCACGACTTTGCTGGGTCATTTCCATTTCTTGTTCAATCATGATTTCAGAAATGGGTTTCTTTTGTTCTGTTGCTAATGCTACCAATTCTTTAATGGTTGAAAACATTGCAAACTTCCTTCCTCATCAACTCATTACGCAAACAGATAAATCGTATGCGTTTGTCTTAATGTTTGTATTTGTTGTTTTAATTCTGGTGATAATAAATCCGCTAATTCATATCCGATCATTTGGCGATTCTCAGCCATTTCTACTCTTTGTTTCGAAATAGTCACCCCATGCTCTTGTAATAGTTGATATACTTTTGGCATTTCACCAAGGGATACCACTTCGAGCAATATTGGAAGCGGTCCTGTAAGCTCCATCTTAAAGCCATCGACCTCGATAACCTTCACTTCCACCGCTCCGCCACCAACAGAAGTCCCAATGAGGCGAATCGTACGCTTCTCGTCGCTCAAGGTTAAATCTGCGGTATTCGCATGATTGACTGGACTCATTTCTTTGCGTTCGACAAACTCGATTTGGACTCCTTCATCTTTAGCGATTTCCACCGCTCTCGGTACACGCTCATCATCTGTTGCAAAGCCTAAGATTCCACTAATAATCGCAAAATCTGTCCCATGTCCTTTATGCGTTTCGGCAAATGACTCATAATAGTCGCATCTCACGCTTTTTGGCGTTCCACGGAATAATTGTCTCGCAAGAGCACCAATCGCAATCGCCCCCGCAGTATGTGAAGAAGAAGGGCCCACCATAATTGGACCAATAATATCAAAACAACTCTTATAATTTTGTACTTTATTACTTTCCATGTCGGCGCTCCTTTCTTTGCTTTACTATCGTATCAGTATCCGCCTGTAATGTAAATTATTTTTTATTGATAGAACTGTACCCTAATCCCTTCTTTATCATTGCTGAGTATTCCTTATTTTTTGAATTCCTATTTCCAAAATTCACTTATAAGT
>CALIJD010000263.1 GCA_938017885.1 uncultured Granulicatella sp. | reverse complement strand
TGGAAACAGGTTTAGTAGTTAACGTTCCAGACTTCATTGAAGCAGGAGAGTACTTAGAAGTTAACACTGCAGAAGGTACATACGTACGTCGTGCAACTAAGTAATGATAAATCGTAATAAGGGTGAGCCAAGTGTTCATCCTTGTTTTTTTATGAAGGAGTAATGTAAATGCGGATTGCTGTGATGGCAGGAACACCTATGGACACGAAGCTAGGCGTTGATTTAATAAAGAAAAATGGATTCACACAAACAATTTCTGTTCCAATTTCTAAAAATCCAGTCGAGCAAACGACTTTTCAATCTTTAGAAGATGAAGAAAGAGAACAATATATTAGAAGTGTGATTGACGGGATGAAAAACGACATTGACGCTGTTTTTGTTTACTGTAATTCCCTTAGTTCAGTTGTAAACTTCGACAAGCTACAAGAAGAATATAAACTCCCAATGATTACTCCGATGCAAATGTATCGAACACTTGGGGTAGAATATAATTATTTAGCCGTAATGGCAGCTAATTCTCATGGATTAACTGGGGTCGAAAACAATCTATATAATGCTAATCCTAATCTTAAGGTGTTTGGTGTGACGATGCTAGAACTGGTTAAAGCGATCGAAACTGGAAAACAAGAAGAGGAGATTATAAAACAATTCGATTTTCAAAGTTTATTCCACTATTTTGAAAGTACAGAGATTGAAGCAGTCGTACTAGGGTGTACGCATTTCCCGTATGTAAAGACAGAATTAGAACAACTCTCCAATATTCCAATTATTGATGTGGGTATCTATATGATTGACCGATTGAAGAGCCATATTCAGGAGGGAAAATCATGATTACAATTGAAAAAATGAGACATTTTTTTCGTTACGACAAAGTGAAATATAGGAATCCTGTAAAGTTTCCTGAAGTGGCAGAAGAAATGGAACAGTTGAAGAAAGCTGGGCAAGATGCAAGACAGGAATTCACGAAGTTAACAGAAGCGTTTCAGAAGAACTTTAAGTCTTTTCGCATGGACCGAGTTAGTCAATGGATGAATCAAGCCCAAGTGGCAAGACCCGCTTTTTGGAGATACTTTATCGAAGAGGGGCAAGATGAAGGAAATCCATCCTTTGCATTACGGTTGTTTTATAATGACGATAAATTGGGAGTATATGTAGAATTGAGTTTTATCGAACGTAAAATGAACAAACGCTCTCTGATGTTACAAAACAAAGTGTTGGAATGTGAACCTAATCGTAACATTTTATACGTAGCATCTGATTTTCAAAAGAATGCGACAGCTTATGAAGGAAACGTATCTAATAGAGATGAATTAATAAGAGCTGTTAAAGAAGGAGAGGTCCGTAAAGTTATTTTAAGAAGACCGGTGTTTCTTGAAAAGAACAAAGACGGAATTGAAGAAGAACTTGCGGACGCATTGAAGGAATTAATTCCGTTTTATGAAACCATTTATATGAATGAAGTAAATTAAAAGAGGTAGATTTAAAATCTACCTCTTATTGTATTTATAGAGTTCTTTAAGCTGGAGCAGGAGTAACTGACTTTATAGTTACTTCTTCTTCAGATTCAGTTTGCTCTGTAGTTGTTTCTTCTGTAGTTTCCTCAGTAGTTGTTTCACCAGTTGTTGGACCTTCAGTAGTAGGTGTCCCTGTTGTAGGTGTTTCAGTTGTTGTTACTTTAGTTGTTCCACTTTCAGTGGTGACTGTTGTTGTTGTTTCATCACCTTTAACAATGATATATCCAACATAATCATAACAATCAATTTTATCTACAGTAATTTCTTCTAATTGTGAAATAAAGACTACTTTAGTTTCACCGTTTAAAGTCACTAGCGAAGCATCTACAGATCCAAAAAAGATACTACCAGCTCCAATTACAAATAAAATAGTAACTAACTTTTTACCTTTATTTGATTTTAATAGAGCATAGGCTGCGCCTAAGACGAGGATTCCTGCACCAAGTGTCACTAAACCTGTTTATGTTCCAGTGTTTGGAAGAAAAGGTTTATCAACAAAGCATCCTACTTTTTTGTAAATTAATTTTACAGAAGT
>CALIJD010000262.1 GCA_938017885.1 uncultured Granulicatella sp. | reverse complement strand
TTGATATAAATGGAGCGCCCAAAAGAAATATTTCTTTTACTTGTTTCCATATACTTCATTAATACGCTCTTCATCTACACCGAAGAACCATGTAATTACAAACCCTCCGATATAAGCTCCAATCATTGCAATTAAGAATTGTAGTTGAGTTCCTGGCACCATGATTAAAGCACCGAATAAACCTGAAACCCCTTGAGATACTGTTCCTAGGTGGAATAGAACTGCTAATACACCACCAACACCAGATCCTAAGCAGGCTGTTAAGAATGGTTTTCCTAAAGGAAGTGTTACAGCGTACATCATTGGTTCCCCGATACCTAAGATACCTACTGGCAATGAGTCTCTTGTTAATTGTTTTAATTTTTTGTTTTTAGTCTTCAAGTATAATGCTAAACCTGCACCTACTTGACCACCACCGGCCATCATTAGGATTGGTAATAGGTAGTTGATACCAGCACTTGGTCCGTTTGGATCGTTTAATAGAACATGGATTGGAGTTAATGCTTGGTGTAGACCAACAGACACGATTGGCAAGAATCCAGCAGCTAAGATGTACCCACCAAGGACTCCTAATTGTTCATATACGAAGTTTAATACTGTATAAATACCCTGAGTTAACGCAGCACCAGCAGGTTGGATGATTAATACTGATAAGAATGCACCAATGATTAGTGTTAATAATGGTGTTAAGAATGTTTTCAACATTTGTGGTATTACTTTATCAACGGCACGTTCTAAATAAGCTACCAAAATCCCCATCATTAATGCAGCTAATAAACCTCCCGCACCTGGGTTAAATGCTTTACCAGTAAATGGCATTAACACTTGTCCTGCATCTGATTTCAATAGAAGTGGCATGGTTGAAATCCCTAGGGACATACTACCTGCAATTGCCCCAAGAATAGGAGTCCCTTTAAATTCACGAGCGGCATTATAACCTACATATAAAGGTAAGAACGTAAATAGCCCCCATCCCATTGTACGAATCGCTTGGTACCACCATTCAAAGTTATAAGCATTGTGTGTAGTTACGTTAATAACGTTTGAAATACCATTGATTAAACCAGCAGCGATAATCCCTGGTAATAATGGTACGAAAATATTAGCAATATGTTCCAAGAATCGTTGAATAGGGCCCCTATGTGCGGCCTTATTTTCTTTTTTATTTTCCTTCGCTAAATCTGCTGCATTAATCTCATCCACACTACCTAAATCAATTCCTGTTAAAGCTGAAAATTCACGACCAACTTCTGTTACTTTACCAGGGCCTAACACAATTTGAAGTCCTTGTTCCGTCTCAACAACTCCAAGTACAGAATCTACATCTTTTAACGCAGGAACATCTGCTTTAGAAGAATCTGCTAATGTGAGTCGCAAGCGTGTCATGCACGTTGCATTACCAATTACGTTTTCCTTCTGTCCGACTTTACTTAAAATTTCACTTGCTACTTTTTTTGCATCCATTTTATTAAGCCTCCTTATTTGTCATTGCTTTAACAATATTCATTTGATTCTCTCGAAGCATTTTTCTCGCTTCATTGGATGAAATATGATGTATTTGAGATATAATAGCAACTTTTAAATCAAAATCATTTTTCTCCAGATGTACCCTAGCCTCTTCCTGAGAAAAACCTGTAATTTTAGAAAGAATATTCGTAGCACGCTGTTTCAGCTTTTGATTTGTTGGCTGTACATCTACCATATATCCTTTAAAAATCTTTCCTACTCGAATCATTGCAGCTGTAGTAATCATATTTAGAATAAGTTTTTGAGCAGTTCCGGCCTTCATTCGAGTCGATCCTGTGACTACTTCTGGACCAGTAATGGCCTCAATACCGATATCAGCTACATTGGAAATCACGGCATTAGGAGAATTGGAAATCGCTCCCGTATAACACCCCACCTCTTTTGCGTAGCTTAATCCTGCCACAACATATGGTGTTCGCCCACTTGCACTAATTCCAACGACGACATCTTCTTTGACTAGACCAAGCTCTTTCAACTGTTCTTGCGCAATGGTTTCATCATCTTCAGCTCCTTCTATTGCATGACGAAGGTCATAATCTCCACCTGCTATAACGCCAACTACCAAATTCGGTGAAACACCAAAGGTTGGTGGACACTCACTTGCATCCAAAACACCGAGTCTTCCAGAAGTTCCCGCACCAAGATAAATCAATCGACCTCCTTTCTCAAACGCTTGTACGACTACTGCAGTTACTTTTTCAATCGAAGGAATGCATCGTTCAATCGCATCTGTAACGGTCCTATTTTCATCATTCATATAATGTAAAATCTGACCAATCGATTGTGTTTCAATATCCACACTTATGTCATTTACTTGTTCTGTCATCAACTTGGAAATGTCATCCATTTTCTCCACCTCCTCCTTAAAATTCCACTAAAATCAGAATTGGAATCGTTTTCTTAAAGTTATTATACATCGTTGTAAATTTTATTTCAATACTATATAATTGAATTGGAAATAAAATTTCTGAAAGCAGGAGATTGTATGAAGAACTATTTAACAGCTACAGACAAGAAAATCGAATCGTTCATTGCACAACATTCAGATATCGTACTCTCATCTAGTATTCATACTTTATCTGAACAAATTGGTGTTTCTCCATCATCCATTAGTAAGTTTATTAAGAAAATTGGATATCGTTCGTATTCACGGTTTAAAGTGCATCTCGCACAGAAAAATACTAAAACCATCGATGAACAAATCGAAAAAGACGACTCTATTAAAACCATTCAATCAAAACTTTTTAGTACCGTGACTCGTTCCTATGAAATGACTTTAGAACTACTCGACGACTCGGCGCTAAACAACATCATTAGTCTGATGAGAAACGCAAAAAAGATTTATGCATTTGGCGTGGGGGCTTCTGGAATGGTCTGTAATGATTTCTATTTTAAACTAAGCAGAATTGGGAAAAATATTATCTATCATACAGATTCCCATACTCAACTGGCAAGTCTTAGTAGTGCCACTAAAGAAGACCTTATCATCGGTGTGAGTTACTCTGCACAAACAAAAGAAGTTGCTACCGCGTTTGTGATTGCTAAAGAACGTAGAATTCCAACCGTATCTATAACAGGACTTGGAAATACACAATTAGATTCTTTAAGTACTTATTGCTTAAAAATACCCCGACACGAAAATACGATTCGTTCTGCCGCTATTACTAGCCGAAACGATTCATTATTTTTAGTGGACTTACTCTATTTAGGGCTTCTTCAAAAGGAAGATAGTCTCCAAAATGATATTTTAGAAACCAGTTATAAATTTACTCACCAATTACGGAAGTAAACATCCCTAAAAATTCCCCTATTCACTAAACAGATAAAAATTGAGAGGACCGTTATTATGAAAATTGGCATAGATGCTGGAGGAACAAAAACCAAAGGTGTGTTATATAAAGATAATAAAATCATTGATGAATTAATTGGAGAGATGGGTAATCCAATTGTGAACTTTGAACTCGCTGTATCTAATGTTTTGCAAGTCATTGAATACTTACTCTCTCAAAACAAGCTCAATTACATGGATATTTCAATGATATCGATTGGAATGGCGGGAGCAGGTACAGTAATTCAAGAGCTGACCTGCGCTTTTAGAGAAAAAATTTCTTGCAAATTTATCGTAGATTCCGATTTAAAAATGAGTCATATCGCAACTTTTGAAAATCAGGATGGAAATTTATTCATTGCCGGAACGGGTTCTTCTCTTCTTTCACGAAAGAATGGAGAGTTTATTCAAAAAGGAGGTTGGGGGCATATTTTAGGGGATGAAGGTAGCGGCTATTGGATTGGTAAGAAAATTTTAACTGCCTATATTCATTATCTTGATTTTGCAGAATCTCCTTTAGACTTTAACGAACTGATTCCCACTCTAGAAGAGCGATTCCCTGACCGAACTTCCATTATACAAACCGTGTACTCAAAACCTAAAACAGAAGTCGCAAAACTCGCCACCTTCTGTACTACTTTTGATGGCAATTACTTTTTACATACCCTTGCGGAGCAGGCCGGAAAAGATATTGCAAATACTTTATTATCTTGCAATAATGACAGTATTATTCCAGTTGCTTTTGAGGGAAGCGTCATCAAAAACAATGTGACTATCCTCAACAGTTGTGTTTCAGTATTGCACACTTATCATAAAGAGCTTCAAATAATTCCTTCTCGTCCTGCTACCGAGAGTGTGTTCTATTTGTAAACAAAAAACGATTGTGAAGGTGAGATTTCTCTCACCTTCACAATCGTTTTTTATTTATAGAGTAGGGTACGTGATTTGCCCTAAAATAACACTCTTCTTCGCTCCAGTTGCAGAAGGAACATTAGAAGGGCTTCTATGGTAAGTCTGATTTCCAAGAATCACAAACGCTAAAGCTTCTTTTGCTTCAGAAGAAAAACCATGCTCTTCCTGTGTCATTACCGTTACTTCCGGAATCTCATTTCTGATAAGTTCTAGTAAATAAGAATTATAGGCTCCACCACCACCAATAATACATTTCTTTAAACCATATTCAGAAATTAAATATTTTTTATAATGATAAGCAATCGAGTAGGCCGTAAACCAAGTAAATGTATGAATCAAATCATTCGGTTCACAGGAATGATATTTTTCAAGAATGGATTTTGTAAAATGCTCTCCAAACATCTCTCTACCCGTTGTTTTTGGAATCTCCAAATTGAAATAAGGATGTCTCTTTAATTCTTCTGCTAACGATGGAATCAGATTTCCTTGTCGTGCATAATAGCCATCCGTATCATATTTTTTGTCGTAAAAAGTTCGTACGGCTTCGTCAATCATCATGTTTCCTGGTCCTGTATCAAAAGCGATGACTTTTTTTGTGTCCCCTTTTTTGGGAAGGACCGTTACATTTCCAATGCCTCCAATATTTTGCAAAGCAACTGCTTGATTTTCTTCACTGTATAATAAAGTCTCACTATAAGGTACCAATGGAGCTCCTTCACCACCGACAGCCATATCCATGACTCTAAAATTGGAAATAACTTTAGTTTTGCATTCATTCGCTATAATCGCTGCCTCTCCAATTTGTAAGGTGCTCGGCACATAATCGTCATAGGCTTTTGGAATATGGAAAATGGTTTGTCCATGACTTGCTATAAAAGAAAGATCTTCTAACTTCACATTCGCATCTTTACACAGGCTCTTTACAGCGTCTGCGAAAAGATATCCTAATTCAAAATTCAACGAACAAATTAAATCCACCGGAATTAATTCTCTGCTAC
>CALIJD010000261.1 GCA_938017885.1 uncultured Granulicatella sp. | reverse complement strand
TTAAGAGATTCTAATTTTAATACAACAAGTAAAAGTGTTACATTACGGGACTATTTTAATAAAAAAGAAGAAATTCTTCAGCTTGCATTGCAACTATTTGAAGAAATGATGGATGAAAAGCCAATTCGTTTGATTGGGCTAAGTGTTTCGCATTTAGAAAAGACAGATAAAATTTATAAACAATTAAAACTGTTTTAATAAATTAGTACAGTTCTAAAAGTGAAACTAGTACAGTTTGCAAGTGAAAACTATAGGTGCATTTGCTGAAAATAGATGAAAACAGATAAAGAGTTGAACAAATCGGAATAAAAAAAGACTTTATAAAGCGTAACAAAATAGAACTTTATTCACAAAGTTAACAGAAACGCTCTATAAAGTCTTCTTTGCTTGCATAATTCACAAAAGTTTGTTAAATTATTATACGATAGCAGAGGGAATAGTACAGTTTTAACTACCTGTTTTGTCTGTGAAGCACAATTTCTTATAGAAAAGGGGAAAAAAGAAGTATGGCAACGAAGAAAAAATTCAATCTCGATGCACTTTTCACACCAAATAACACGAACTTTGAAATGGTTCAAGTGTTAGACGCAGAAGGAAAAGTTGTAAATCCTGACTTAGTACCAGATTTATCTGACGACGAATTAGTTGAATTAATGACAGATATGGTATGGTCTCGTATTTTACACGAACGTTCAACTGCATTAAACCGTCAAGGACGTTTAGGTTTCTATGCTCCAACAGCTGGACAAGAAGCTTCACAATTAGCTTCAATTAAAGCTATTGAAAAAGAAGACGTTCTTTTACCTGGTTACCGTGATGTTCCACAATTAGTAAAACACGGTTTACCTTTATCACAAGCATTCTTATGGTCTCGTGGACATGTTGCAGGTAACATGTACCCAGAATCATTAAAAGCTTTACCACCACAAATCATTATCGGTGCACAATATGTTCAAGCAGCAGGTGTTGCATTAGGTTTACAAAAACGTGGTAAGAAAAACGTTGCTGTAACGTATACTGGTGACGGCGGTTCTTCACAAGGGGACTTCTACGAAGGAATTAACTATGCTGGTGCTTATAAATCACCTGCAATCTTCTTTATCCAAAACAATGGTTGGGCAATTTCAACTCCTCGTGAGTTACAAACAGCTGCTCCAACATTAGCTCAAAAAGCTGTTGCTGCTGGTATTCCTGGTATCCAAGTAGATGGTATGGACCCATTAGCAGTTTACGCTGTAACTAAAAAAGCTCGTGAATACGCAGTTGCTGGAAACGGTCCTGTGTTAATCGAAACAATCTGCTTCCGTTATGGTCCTCATACATTATCAGGTGATGACCCAACTCGTTACCAACCAGAAGGAATTCAAGACGAATGGGCTAAGAAAGATCCATTAATTCGTTTCCGTAACTACCTAACAGCTAAAGGCTTATGGTCAGAAGAAAAAGAAAACGAAGTAATTGAAGCAACTAAAGAAGAAATCAAAGAAGCGATTAAAGAGGCTGACAAACAACCTAAACAAAAAGTTTCATTCTTCTTAGAAACAATGTTTGAAGAACCAACAAACGTTATTAAAGAACAAATCGAACACTTTAAAGCAAAGGAGAATAAATAATTATGGCACAAATGACAATGATTCAAGCCATTACAGACGCTTTGGCTGTTGAATTAAAACGTGATGAAAATGTCCTAATTTTCGGGGAAGACGTTGGTAAAAACGGTGGGGTTTTCCGTGCGACTCAAGGGCTTCAAGATGAATTCGGTGAAGACCGCGTATTCAATACTCCTTTAGCAGAATCTGGTATCGGTGGTTTAGCAATCGGTTTAGCATTAGAAGGTTACCGTCCAGTTCCTGAAATCCAATTCTTCGGATTCGTATTCGAAGTAATGGATAGCGTGGTAGCTCAAGCAGCTCGTACACGTTACCGTATGGGTGGAACTCGTCAAATGCCTATCGTATTCCGTTCACCAATGGGTGGAGGGGTACATACTCCAGAATTACACTCAGATAACTTAGAAGGTTTAGTAGCTCAATCACCAGGTTTGAAAGTGGTTATCCCTTCAAACCCATACGATGCAAAAGGCTTATTAATTTCAGCTATTCGTGACAACGACCCAGTTGTTTACTTAGAGCACATGAAATTATACCGTTCATTCCGTGAAGAAGTTCCAGAAGGAGAATACACAGTTCCTCTAGGAGTAGCTGCAGTAACTCGTGAAGGTAAAGACGTATCTGTAATTACTTACGGTGCAATGGTTCGTGAAGCAGTTAAAGCGGCTGAAAACTTAGAAAAAGAAGGAATTTCAGTAGAAGTTATCGACTTACGTACTGTTTCTCCATTAGACTTAGACACAATCTTAGCATCAGTTGAAAAAACTGGTCGCGTAGTGGTTGTTCAAGAAGCACAACGTCAAGCGGGTATCGGCGCAATGGTAATGTCTGAAATTGCTGAACGCGCAATCTTAAATCTAGAAGCTCCAATCGGACGTGTTGCAGCTCCAGATACAATCTTCCCATTTGGTCAAGCAGAAAACGACTGGTTACCAAGTGCTAGCGACATTGAAGCTAAAGTTCGCGAAACAGTGAACTTCTAATTTAACAAATTTCATTCTAAAGAGCCTCTCGGATGAGTGTGCTCTTTAGAGTTTTATAAAAATAAGAAGGGATGTACAAGCATGGCTTTCCAATTTAAAATGCCTGATATCGGTGAAGGTATCGCAGAAGGCGAAATCGTAAAAATCGACATTAAAGTCGGAGATACAATTCAAGAAGATGATATTTTATTCGAAGTACAAAACGACAAATCTGTAGAAGAAATTCCTTCTCCAGTAAGTGGTAAAGTATTAGAAGTTAAAGTTCAAGAAGGTACAGTAGCACGCGTAGGCGACATCATTGTAGTTATTGACGATGGTTCTGGCCCTGCAGAAGCATCTGCACCAGCAGCAGCGGCTCCAGCAGCATCTAGCACTTTCCAATTCAAATTGCCTGACATCGGTGAAGGAATTGCAGAAGGTGAAATCGTTAAAATCGACATCAAAGTAGGCGACACAATTGCTGAAGATGACATTTTATTCGAAGTACAAAACGACAAATCAGTAGAATCTATTCCTTCTCCAGTAGCTGGAACTGTTACAGCAGTTTTAGTTTCTGAAGGAACAGTAGCTCATGTTGGTGATGTAATCGTTGAAATCGCAACAGAAGGCGGTTCTCACGCACCTGCAGCAGCGGCTCCAGCGGCACCTGCGGCACCTGCAGCCACAGCAGCACCAGCACCAGCAGCAGCTCCAACAGGAGTTCCAGCGGCAAGCAACCCTGGTAAATTAGTATTAGCAATGCCTTCAGTTCGTCAATATGCACGTGAAAAAGGTGTTGATATTACAGCAGTAGTTCCAACTGGTAAAGGCGGACGCATTACTCGTGAAGACATCGATAACTTCGGTGGCGCACCAGTAGCTGCCCCTGCAGCTCCAGTGGCAGTAGAAGCTCCAACAGCATCTGCACCAGCAGCGACTCCAGCTCCAGCATCTACACCAGCAGCGACTCCAGCTCCAGCTAAACCATTCGTTGGATCAGCTGAACGTGAAGAACGCGTTAAATTAACTCCAATGCGTAAAGCAATTTCTAAAGCAATGGTTAACAGCAAACATACTGCACCACACGTTACATTACATGACCAAGTTGAAGTTTCTAAACTTTGGGATCACCGTAAGAAATTCAAAGATGTTGCAGCTGCACAAGGTACTAAATTAACATTCTTACCTTACGTTGTTAAAGCTTTAGCAGTAGCAATGAAGAAATTCCCAGTATTGAATGCTTCTATCGACGATGCATCTCAAGAAATTGTTTACAAAAACTACATCAACATTGGTATTGCAACTGATACTGATTTAGGTTTATTCGTTCCAAATATCAAAGATGCGAATGCTAAGAGCATGTTCGCTATCGCAGATGAAATTAACGCATTAGCTGCAAAAGCTCATGAAGGTAAATTAACTGCAAGTGATATGGGACAAGGAACAATTACAATTTCTAACATCGGTTCAGTAGGTGGCGGCTGGTTCACTCCAGTTATCAACTACCCTGAAGTTGCGATTTTAGGTGTTGGTACAATCGTTCGCGAACCAGTTATCAACGAAAACGATGAAATCGTAATCGGACGTAACATGAAATTATCATTAAGCTTTGACCACCGTATCGTGGATGGAGCAACTGCTCAAAAAGCTATGAACGAATTGAAACGTCTATTAAACGATCCAGAATTATTATTAATGGAAGCTTAATTCATTAAACGGTTAGGAACGACGTAGACATGGGTTTACGTCGGTTCCCTATTTGAAAACTTTTAAGAGGTGAAAAAAATGGTAGTAGGCGATTTCGCTATTGAACTAGATACAGTCGTAATCGGTGCCGGCCCTGGTGGATATGTTGCAGCTATTCGTGCAGCTCAAGAAGGTCAAAAAGTTGCGATTATCGAGAAAGAATATTTTGGTGGTGTCTGCTTAAACGTTGGATGTATTCCATCTAAAGCGTTAATTTCAGCTGGACATCATTACCAAGAAGCACAACACTCAGAAGTATTTGGTGTGACTGCTAAAGAAGTTGTTTTAGACTTCGCTAAAACTCAAGAATGGAAAGATAACCAAGTTGTTAAGAAATTAACTGCTGGTGTTGAATACTTATTAAAGAAAAACAAAGTTGAAATTATTAAAGGGGAAGCGTTCTTAGTCGATGACCATACTTTACGTGTTGTGACTGAAGACAGCGCTCAAACTTATTCTTTCAACCATGCTATCGTAGCTACAGGTAGCCGTCCAATCGAAATCAAAGGTTTCAAATTTGGCGGACGCGTTATCGATTCAACTGGTGGTTTAGCACTTAAAGAAGTTCCTAAAAAATTAGTTGTTATCGGTGGTGGGGTTATCGGTTCAGAACTAGGTTCAGCATATGCTAACTTAGGTTCACAAGTAACAATCCTTGAAGGTGCTCCAAGTATTCTTTCAATGTTTGACAAAGATATGGTTAAACTTGTTGAAGACGACATGGCTAAAAAAGGCGTTACTATCGTAACAAATGCAATGGCTAAAGAAGCTGTTGACAATGGTGATAGCGTAACTGTTAAGTATACAGTAGACGGCAAAGAAGAAGCTGTTGAAGCTGACTACGTAATGGTTGCTGTAGGTCGCCGTCCTAACACAGACGAAATTGGTTTAGAAGTTGCTGGTGTTGAAATGACTGACCGTGGTTTAGTGAAAGTTGACAACCAAGGACGTACAAACGTTAAATCAATCTTCGCAATCGGTGATATCGTTCCTGGACCAGCTCTTGCTCACAAAGCAAGCTACGAAGGAAAAATCGCTGCAGAAGCAATCTCAGGTAAAGCAGTGGCTGTTGACTACCGTGCAATGCCTTCTGTTGCCTTCACTGATCCAGAACTTGCTTCAGTTGGTTACACTCAACAACAAGCTAAAGATGCTGGTTTACAAGTAAAAGCTTCTAAATTCCCATTATCAGGAAATGGTCGTGCATTATCATTGAACGCTACTGAAGGTTTCGTTCGTTTAATCACTACTAAAGAAGATAACGTAATCGTTGGTGCACAAGTTGCCGGCGTGAACGCTTCAGACATTATTGCTGAATTAGGTTTAGCAGTTGAAGCTGGAATGAATGCGGAAGATATCGCATTAACAATCCACTCACATCCATCATTATCAGAAGTAGTTATGGATACTGCTGAATTAGCATTAGGTATGCCAATTCACGTTTAATTTTCCTAGAATGAACGTAAGAGGACTCGAATTTTCGGGTCCTTTTTTGTTGCTGTTACAGGAAAATTGATTAAATAGATTTTCAAAACCGAACAATCCTACAAATTGATTTCGAAACATTTGCTTTTCTTCTTAGTAAAGCTTGATTGGAGTAGGGGTTATCGCTTATAATGAAGCGTATAAGACCGAATGAAGGAAAAGTTTCCTCCTCCATTCATCGAACCTTTATTTAAACGAAGGGGGATGTTTCATGTCAGAGGACAAGAAATTTAATGATTCCTACGTACTTTGTATCGGTGGAATGAACGTAGACAAGAAAGTTCAATTGCTCGAAAATCTCGTGCTCGAAACAAGCAATCCAGTAGTCTCGTCATTGAGTGCAGGTGGTGTTGCCAGAAACATTGCTGAAAATTTAGGACGACTAGGGCTTCATATTAAGATGTTATCGGTAGCAGGCGATGATGAAAGTTTTACATGGCTTGAAAGAGAATCTGAAGGCATTATTGATTTTTCATTAGTTGACCGACTGTCAGGAAAAATAACGTCGAATTATACAGCCATTTTGGACCAACAAGGGGATTTGTGCTTGGCTTTAGCCGATATGACCATTTGTGAGGAGATGACACCTGACTGGCTTATTTCGCATGAAGAAGCGGTGAAACAAGCATCTCTAGTCATTGCAGATCTAAATCTTCCACAAGAAACATTAGAAGCGCTAATACAGCTAACGAGTCAAGAGAAGATTCCACTGGCCATTATTCCAGTGAGTGGACCAAAGATGAAACGAATCCCAGATAATTTACAAGGAGTGACTTGGATTGTCGTCAATGCGGATGAGTCCATGACAAGGTATGGCGAACACGAACTTCCTGAACTGGCTACATTGTGGCAGAAGGATGGAGTTGAAAATATCGTTATTACGAAAGGAACGAAATGTGGTGTCTTTGCAGATGCTACAGGAGTCGTAAAGACTTTTACACCAATCAAAGCAGAGCAAGTCTGTGACGTGACAGGAGCAGGAGATTCATTTTCTTCTGGAGTGCTTTATGGAGCTCTTAAAGGAGCAAGTTTGGAGGAGTCGATTGGATATGGATTAACGAATTCGTACTATACGGTCCAAGCTATTGAAACTGTTCGAAAAGACTTAAACGCTAAGTCATTTGAAAATGAATATCAACAATTAAAGGAAAGAGGTTTATCATGAATCCGTTATTATCAATCAGTAAAGAAGTGCAACACGCATTAGACAACAACCTACCAGTCGTAGCGTTGGAATCAACAATCATTTCACACGGAATGCCATACCCACAAAACGTAGAAATGGCTAAAACAGTAGAACAAATTATCCGCGATAATGGTGCTGTTCCAGCAACAATCGCTATCATGGATGGAAAATACAAAATTGGTTTAGAAGAAGCTGACTTAGAACGTTTAGCTAAAGAAAAACCAGTTGCAAAAGTATCTCGCCGTGACTTAGCAGAAGTATTTGCTAAAGGTGTGTTAGGAGCAACTACAGTAGCGACAACAATGATTGGTGCGCACTTAGCTGGCATTAAAGTATTCGTAACTGGCGGTATCGGTGGGGTTCACCGTGGCGTTGAAGAAACAATGGATATCTCAGCAGACTTAGATGAATTAGGACAAACTCCAGTAACAGTTGTCTGCGCTGGTGCAAAAGCGATTCTTGATTTACCACGTACTCTTGAATATTTAGAAACAAAAGGAGTAGCAGTTGTAGGCTATCAAACAGACTACTTACCAGCGTTCTACACACGTACTTCTGAGTACAAATTAAACAGCCGTGTAGACTCAGCAAAAGAAGTAGCGGATATGATTCATTATTCTGAATTATTAGGCCTTAAAGGTGGAATCTTAGTCACAAACCCA
>CALIJD010000260.1 GCA_938017885.1 uncultured Granulicatella sp. | reverse complement strand
GGAATTTCTTCTCCAAACGGATGCGAAATCACCCATTCGCTAGAAGGTTCTTTTACTTGAAGCGTTAAATATAAATTCACTGCAATCCCAAGCGAATCGAATCCAAGTCCGATGTTGGCTGAAGTTGCTGGAACTTTAATTGTTAATGCCATTATGCTTCCTCCAAGATTGGATAAATAGCGACTTCATTTAAGTTTGAGAATGCTTCTTTCACTTTGGCTAACTCACTAGCTGTTAAAGCTGTATAACGAACCCCGAATTCACCTTCACTGTTTGCTACAAATTCTCCATTAAACGGAGCTTCTTCCAAGTTTCCTTTTCCATAGACGAAATAAGAACTTGTTGCCGTTTCAGGACAAAATTCCACTAATGGACTCTCTACACGGCCAAATGTTTCCACCGCACTACCATTTACTTTACGGCGAAGTACTTCTACAACGTCTGCTAAGACACTTGTTGCTGTTGGAAGTGAGCCCGCTCCTTTTCCATAAAATAAAACTTCATCCACTGCATTTCCTGCTACAGAAATCGCATTGTTTTCGTAATGAACTTGAGCTAATAAATGATTTGCTGGTACAAAAGTTGGTGCTACTTCAAGCGAAACTTTTTCGCCGTCACTAAGAGCTTTCGCAAGAAGTTTAATTGCATATCCATGTTCAGAAGCAATCTTCATATGAGACGTTGTCACTTTTGAAATTCCCGTTTTAGCCACTTCATCAAAAGTAACATTTACGCCAAAAGCTAAACGCGTTAAAATCATTAATTTATAAGCTGCATCGTGACCTTCCACATCGCTTGTTGGATCCGCTTCAGCAAATCCTTTTTCTTGAGCAATCTTCAGTGCTGCTTCGTAGCTGAGCCCTTCTTTTTCCATTGAGCTTAAAATAAAGTTTGTTGTCCCATTAACGATACCAACGATGGATTTCACTTCATTAGTTTCAAAATGTTGCACCATCGGACGTAAAACTGGAATTCCACCGCCAACACTTGCTTCATAGTACAAGTACACATCTTCTAATTTAGCAAGTGTTGTCAATTCAACCCCGTGAACGGCAATTAGATTTTTATTGGCTGTTACAACTGATTTTTTCGCTAATAAGCAAGCTTTCACATAATCATATGCGGTTGTGATTCCGCCCATCACTTCAACTACTAATTCGATTTCTGGGTCCTTAGTGATATCGTTAATATTGTTTGTAAATACAACATCTTTTTGTTGCATCAACTCTGGTTCACGAACTAAAGCCGTTTTAATCTCGATTTCTTCTGGGAGTACTTGCTCTAATTTTGCTACATTTTTTTTCAAAATATTATAAACACCGCTACCAACAGTGCCAAATCCTAATAACGCAATTTTCATTTGTTCATCCTTACCTTTTATATTGAAAAGCCACAGCACAGACACTCTGCGCCGTGGCTTTACTCACAGTTAATTTTTAATCTTGTAACATTTCAAAGATTTCAATTGTCACTAAATCAATATCATCAAATTGGAATGTTTGATTTGTTTCTACATCTTCTAATTCAAAACTATTTGCTTCATGATTAAAAGTAACGATAGCTTTCTCAACGCCATCCTTTTCAAAACGACGCACCTCAATTTCAGAATCTTGTGCTGCCATTGTTTGCAGACGTTGAACAATTGCCACCAATTGTGAAGGTTTCATATAATTACTACCCCTTTCAAACTTTCTTTCATTATTCTACCACAAAACCCATCTTTGATAGTAAGAATAACCATTCTTTTAAAAGAATTTTATTCAGTTGGTAAATTCCAATATAATTTGATTAAAGCTTGGGTACCATCATCTGCAAAACCATCATCACAGAGGGTTTCGTATAGTTTTTTCGCTTGTAAAGTGGCTGGTAAAAATAGACGCATTCTCTCTGCTTCATCAAGTGCAATTCCTAAATCTTTAAGGAAATGTTTTGCAAAGAATCCTGGCGAATAATCTTCTTTTAAAATACGAGGTCCATAATTTGAAAGTGACCAGTTAGCCGCACTTCCTGCACCAACTGTTTGTAATACCTTATCCAAATCTAAGCCTGCCGCTTTTGCATAAACAAGCATCTCTGTTAACCCTGTCATCGTTCCTGCAATCATAATTTGATTAGCCATCTTTGTATGTTGCCCAGCACCTGCAGTTCCTTGCAATGTAATCGTCTTCGAGAAACAATCTAATACTGGATATACTTTTTCTAATGTTTCCTCTGTCCCACCAACCATTGTAGAGAGAGTTCCGTTTTTTGCTCCTAAGTCTCCGCCGGATACAGGTGCATCTAGGGCCTCCCACGAACGACTAATAGCTTCTTCTGCGATGCGCTTAGCAAGAGTTGGTGTACTTGTTGTAAGGTCTACCACAACAAGATGTTCTTTCGTAGACTTGAAGATTCCTTTTTCTCCAAAGTACACTTCTTCCACATCTTTTGGATAGCCTACGATTGTTAAGACCACATCCGCTTGATTTGCAACTTCAGTAGGCGTATTCGCCCAAGTTGCTCCCTCTTCAAGAAGGTCTAATGCTCTTTCTTTTGTACGATTGTACACTACAACATTATATTTTTTTAGCAAATGGCGAATCATGGATTTTCCCATCACGCCAGTTCCAACAAAGCCTACTGTATTAATTTTCATTTTCTTCATCCTTTAACTCACTTGTTGATAAACGTAAAAATTTCATCAGATTCATAATATTATGCGAATGTTCTTGATTCCATTGATATCCGTTAATCGCAGCTTCGTAGAAATCTACAATTCTTTCTCCAAATGTTTCAGAAGAAATTTCTGATAACAATTGATTTTGCAATGCTGATACTTCGGCTTCATTGACTAATTGGTTTTCAATATAGTCTAAAACACAATTCGCGATATCCGCATCTGTTTCAAATAACATTCCTAAAGCATCTGCTGTAATAAGACTACTTAAATAATCATTCTTCTTAGCAATTACTGGAACACGGTTAACAAGTGCCTCTAAGTACGTTAATCCTTGACTTTCTGATTCAGAAGCATTCACGTAAAGATCTGCCATTTGATAATACTTATAGACCATTTCATTCTTGATTTCGCCCACAAATTGAACAAAATCGTTCATGCCAAGTTCTGCCACTTGCGCTTCGAGTTTCTCTCTTTCAGGTCCTCCACCAGCAATACATAAGCGTACATTTGGCTTACTTGCTACAATGGCTGGTAGCGCAGCAATCACAGCAGCGATATTCTTTTCTTGAGATAAACGGCTGAGTGATAGTAACACTACTTCATCATCTGAATAGCCAAGATTCCTTCTTAACGCAATGGAAATTTCTGGTTCTTGCGGAGGAACAACGACCCCCGTTGGAATCACTCGAACTTCCTGAAGTACTCCATATTCAAGTAGCTTATCTTTTGTCATTTGACTAGGAGCAACTACTCCACTTGTTTGATTACAAAACGCTTTAGAGATATACGCCACATGACTTGGACGTAGCACTTTGCCTTTTGCAATATAGTGTAAATATTTTTCATACATTGTATGGTACGTATGAATCGTTGGAATCTTCAACATAGCAGCAATTAGTTTACCTGCCAACCCAAGACTAAACTCCGTCTGCGTATGAATGATATCCAATTCATTTTCTTTCGCAATTCGGTAAGCCTTTCCCAGGCCTTGAATCGCAACTCGACGATCTTTGAACGCAAAAAACGGGACACTTCCTAATCGTACAATATTTTCTTCTGGCTCAGTTACTTTTGGATCGGTAGTTGTAAAAATAATAACCTTATGTCCTTGTCTTTCTAAATCTTCTTTTAGTACTCGAATTGAAGTAGCAACCCCACTCACTTGTGGAAAGTACGTATCTGTAAATATACCGATTCGCATACTTACCTCCTTAAATTTGAAATATAAATATTTCTACTATCTCTTCTATTATAAACGATACAAACAGTAGTGTCCCTAATAGCTGATAATTTAACCAT
>CALIJD010000259.1 GCA_938017885.1 uncultured Granulicatella sp. | reverse complement strand
TAATAAACCTGATTCTTCAATTATATATGATTAGCGAATCACTTGTTCTGTTTCTTTGTCGAAGAAGTGAGATTTGTTTAAGTCGAATGCTAATTCAACTGTTTCGCCTGGGTTGTGGAAGTCACGTGCATCCACTTTAGATACGAATTCAGTATCGTCAACACGAGTGTAAAGCATTGTTTCTGCACCAAGTAATTCTGATACGACAACTTCTGCTTTCACTGAAGATGATGGATAAGTATCAATAGCAATTTGAGCACCTTTGATATCTTCAGGACGAATACCGAAGATTAATTCTTTTCCGTTGTAACCTTTTTCTTCAAGAAGTTTTTTCTTCGCTTCAGGTAATTGTAATGATAAACCTTTACCATTTGAAATCACGCCATCTTTCAATGTTACATTGAAGAAGTTCATTGCTGGTGATCCGATGAAGCCTGCTACGAATACGTTGTTAGGAGTGTTGTACACTTCTTGTGGAGAACCGATTTGTTGTACGAAACCATCTTTCATGATTACGATACGGTCAGCCATTGTCATCGCTTCTGTTTGGTCGTGAGTTACGTAAATTGTTGTTGTTTCTAAACGACGGTGTAATTTCGCAATTTCAGCACGCATCGCAACACGTAATTTAGCATCTAAGTTAGAAAGAGGTTCGTCCATTAAGAATACTTTCGCATCACGAACGATCGCACGTCCTAAAGCCACACGTTGACGTTGACCACCAGATAAAGCAGCTGGTTTACGTTCTAAGTATTGTGCTAAACCTAAGATTTCAGCAGCATTTTTAACACGTTTGTCAATTTCAGCTTTGTCGTATTTACGTAATTTCAAACCGAATGCCATGTTGTCATATACGCTCATGTGAGGATATAGGGCATAGTTTTGGAATACCATCGCGATATCACGATCTTTTGGAGCTACGTCGTTCATCACAACGTCACCGATTTTTAATTCCCCTTCAGAAATATCTTCAAGACCAGCAATCATACGAAGTGTAGTTGATTTACCGCATCCAGAAGGTCCTACGAATACGATGAATTCGCGATCTTTGATGTGTAAGTTAAAGTCTGTTACGGAATAGTTTTCCGCGTTGTCATATTTTTTGTGAATATGGTTTAATTGCATTTCTACCATTAGGATTTCCCCCTGTCATTGTTTTAACACTATTAGTTTACGATTTTTAGTAGCAAAGTGATAGGGTACATTGCACAAAAAGCATCCTGTTTTTTGTGCATATTGCCGAAAAATAGGATATGAAGGATTCTTTTTACCGTATCTTAAGATAAAGAATGTAAGGATTTTCAAAAAAAGAGTGAACACGAGTGCAAGCTTTCCAAAACTTTGTTATGATAAGAGGTAGAAACTTTAAATGAAAAGGTGATGAAATGGAAAGAAAACGTGGATTTGAAGTTATATCTGCTTATGAAGGGAAAGGAATTAATGTTCCTAAACGTTCTACAAAACATTCGGCAGGTTATGATTTTGAAGCGGCAGAAGATATTGTGTTGCCAAGTATTTGGAAAATGATCTTTAAATTTGCGGCTACTCAATTAAAACAATGGATTTACACAACCGATAAAGAAACGGTTGAGGCAGAATTACAAAAAGAACAAAAGGTACTAAAACCGATTCTTGTTCCAACAGGAATTAAATCTTATATGCAAGAAGATGAATATTTACAACTTGCGAACCGTTCAAGTAATCCACTCAAACACTTTTTAGTATTACCAAATGGAATTGGGGTTGTCGATAGCGACTACTATAATAATCCAGATAACGAAGGACATATTTACTTCCAATTAATTAACTTTGGATTATTTGATAAAGAAATTAAAAAAGGCGACCGTATTGGCCAAGGTATTTTCTTACCATTCTTAAAAGCAGATACGGATGAAGAAAATGATATGAATGAACGTACAGGCGGTTTTGGTTCTTCTGGCGTTCGTTAGAAAGGAGCCAATATGGCAAAAACAGCCACAAGTTTTGTATGTAGAGAATGTGGGTATAATTCACCTAAATATTTAGGGAAATGTCCAAACTGTGGAAATTGGTCCACGATGGAAGAGTTTAAGGAAACGACGAGTAACACGAAACGTCCTTCCTTAGTGCAACAGTCAGAAGAAGCGCATAAAACAAAACCGATGCGACTTGACCAAGTTTCATATGAACGCGTTAACCGTGTACAAACGTCCATTAGCGAACTCGACCGTGTGCTCGGGGGTGGTGTGGTACCAGGGTCTCTCGTATTAATTGGTGGGGACCCAGGGATTGGGAAATCTACCTTATTATTACAAGTATCTAGTGAATTACAACAAACACAAGGGACGGTCCTCTATGTATCCGGAGAAGAAAGTGCGTCTCAAATTAAAATGCGTGCGGAGCGTCTTGGGATGCAAGCAGACGGATTTTATATTTATGCGGAGACAAACTTAGAAGATATCGTTGCGCAAGTGGAAGCCTTGAAACCAGACTATGTCATTATCGACTCGATTCAAACGATGACACATCCGCAAGCTAACGGGGTAGCCGGAAGTGTGTCTCATGTTCGTGAGGCGACAGCTACATTGATGCGACTAGCAAAGCTCAACCAGATTGCTATCTTTATTGTGGGTCACGTGACTAAAGAGGGAGCATTGGCCGGACCTCGTATGTTGGAACATATGGTGGACACCGTTCTTTATTTTGAAGGGGATAAACATCATAGTTTCCGCGTGCTTCGTTCCGTGAAAAACCGTTTCGGATCTACCAACGAGATTGGAGTCTTCGAAATGCATCAAGAAGGGCTGAATGAAGTAACCAATCCTTCGGAAGTCTTCTTAGAAGAACGGCTTGCTGGAGCGACAGGTTCAGCGATTGTGGTTTCGCTTGAAGGGACAAGGCCAATTTTAACCGAGGTGCAATGTCTATTGTCCCCAACGGCCTTTGGAAATGCGCGTCGTACGACAAGTGGTCTGGACTATAATCGTGTTGCGCTCTTGATGGCGGTACTTGAGAAACGTGCAGGTCTTCTACTGCAAAATCAAGATGCTTACTTTAAATCAACAGGCGGCTTGAAACTGGGCGAACCTGCAGTCGATCTAGCGATTGCGATGAGTATCGTTTCAAGCTATAAGGAAAAAGAAACGCAGATGGGGGATTGCTTTATCGGCGAAATTGGCTTAACTGGTGAAATTCGAAAAGTGAACCGTGTCTATGATCGTGTCCGTGAAGCAGAAAAGCTCGGATTCAAACGTGTCTTTATTCCAAAAAACAACTTAGATGGATGGAAAATCCCTGAAAATATAGAAGTTGTCGGTGTATCTTCTGTCAAAGAAGCTATTTACAAAGCTTTCAATCATGAAAAATAGAAAGGAGAGGATTGAATGGAACAACCCAAAAAATTTCGATCATACGGAAGAAAATTATTACAATTCATTTTCGTATTGCTCGGAGGATCTTTAGGAGCGACGTACTTTCCGAGTCTATGGCAAACGTTCAATATTTCAAATGAATGGCTAACATCTCAAGTAACGAATATTTTATTAGGTGCAATTATTCTATTCTGTATTGCGTTTCTCGTTGCTAATCCGATTTTAGCTGGCATACGTAGACTTGAAAAAATTGTGAGTCAACTATCTGTAAGCTATTTACTTTTCGGGATGATAGGGGCACTCATTGGACTTTTAGTGGCTTGGCTTGTAGGACTTCCATTTACCAATTTGCAAATTCCTGCAATTACTCAAGCGCTGCCGATTGCTCTTAGCATTATCTTTGGTTATCTTGGATTTTACGTAGGAACCACTCGTCGTGAGGATATTTTAAGAGTCTTCACAGTCAGTAAGAAAAAAACAGAAGAGTCTCCAGTATTAGAGCGTAAAGCAGGAGATAATTTTAGAAAATATAAACTGCTCGATACGAGTGTCATTATTGATGGTCGTATTTACGATATTGCTAAAACAGGTTTTATAGAAGGGGTACTAGTGATTCCGGTATTCGTATTAAACGAACTTCAATACATTGCGGATAGTGCAGATAGCTTAAAACGTGTAAGAGGCCGCCGCGGATTAGATATTTTAAACGCCCTTCAAAAAGAAGAGCATATTCAAGTAGAAATTTATGAAGGGGATTATGATGATATCAATGAAGTCGATCGTAAATTAATTCGATTGGCCAAATCTATTGATGGAATTATTATCACCAATGATTTCAACTTGAACAAAGTAAGTGAGTTCCAAAATGTTCCGGTATTTAATATCAATGCTTTAGCCCAAGCCATTAAACCAGTTGTGATTCCAGGCGAAACGTTGAAGACTACCGTTGTGAAACAAGGAACGGAGCGTCAGCAAGGGGTAGCGTACTTGGATGATGGAACGATGATTGTTGTGGAAGACGGTCAATATTATATGAATGAAGAGATTGAAGTGGTCGTTACGAGCGCGCTTCAAACTGCAGCAGGTCGTATGATTTTCGCCAAACCGCTGCATAGCCAAAAGAAAATTAAACAATAAAGTGCAAAATGATTACTTCAAATCCTTGCGGATTTGTTTATAATCGCTGTAATGGGGCACCGGTTCGAGCCGAAGTCTCTCACCTTTAAAGCCTCAAAGAGGGCGTAGGGAATAAATTCCTTACGCCCTCTTATTCGTTTTAATGCAATTCCCCATTACAGTTATTATGGAATCCGCATGGTTCTCCGTAATCCTCCAGGATTTCTATTCAACAAAAAGGAAGTGTAACTGGTGGGTTTTGGTGCTCACATCAGTGTATTTCGCTGGGCAGCTACTGCTTTCTAAATTCCGCTTGCTTCTGAGTCTTCACTCGCCTCCAAATGGGAAAAAGGGACCGGAGTGGGGGCTCCTCAGGGTTTCTAGTGAGGTAAGGTTTAATGAGAGAAAGATAGAAGCTGCACCTTGTAGAATGTACATCAAAACTCCCTGCACTGTAAGAGTTGAGGAGAGAGAAAGGAAAGTTGAAGAAGTGAAGATTCTTTAGGATTTCACTCGATTGAGGATGGGGAGACCTGCACTTAGTGGAAGGCACATTAAAACACCCTGCACTGTAGGGTTCAAGGAGAGAGGAAGGAAAATGAGGGAGGGAAGTACCTTGAAATATTCCTGGGAAGCCTTTCGGATTCTATATTCGCTTGAATAGCGATCGTACTCGATGCGAATTACTGATACTTGGAAAGAATTTCCTAGTATCAGTTTGAGGCTTGAGAGGAAAGGAGACAGTAGGCTCCTTCCGGTACAGCTATTCACGCGAATATGAAGATATCCGAAAGGATGAAAGGAATATTTAGCACAATTTCTTAACTCCTCCCTCATTTTCCTTCCCCTTGACGATTAAACGGAACTTGAATTACACTTATTAAAGTAGAAAGGATGTGATTGGATGAGTGAAGTCTTTCAAAGTGTGCAAGTCTTACCAGGCGTTGGACCAAAACGATTAGAGCCATTAGCGGAGCTTGGCATCGAAACAGTTTATGACCTGTTAACGCATTTTCCGTTTCGTTATGAAGATATTCAAATTCGTGATGTAAATACCATCATGGACCAAGAGAAAGTCACACTAAAAGGGGTTGTGGCGACACAACCGGTTGTGAGCTATTACGGCTTCAAGAAGAACCGTTTGGCGTTTCGCATGGCGATTGACCAACAAGTCATCCAAGTTGCATTCTTTAATCAGCCGTATTTAAAAGATAAAATTGTTCAAGGTGAAGAGATTGCCATCTACGGGAAATGGGATGCAAAGCGTTCTACCTTGATGGGGATGAAAATCTTATCGAACCGAAATGTTGAGGACGAAGAAGGAGATCAAGTCGAGGCGGTTTATCGTACGAATAAATCGTTGAAACAGGCAACGATTATCAAACTCGTTCAAACGGCGATGGATCGTTTTGAAGATAAAATTCCAGAAGTATTGCCCAAATCGTTGACGGCGTCACACCACTTGATGGGGCATAGAGATGCTGTACGGGCAATGCATTTTCCAAAAGATGAACTGGAAAGACAGAGTGCGCAATATCAGCTCGTCTACCAGGAGCTCTTCTTATATCAACTGCGCTTGCAATGGATGCGTCAGAAGCGCCACCAGCAAACAAAAGGGCAAGCGGTGCTGTATGATAATGCAGCGTTGAAGGCCTTTATTCAGACATTGCCGTTTGAACTCACAGATGGGCAAAAGAAAGTCGTGAATGAGATTTGCTTTGACTTGCGTGCGCCTTATGAGATGAATCGTCTCTTGCAAGGGGATGTAGGAAGTGGGAAGACGATTGTGGCGACGATTGCCATGGTCGCAACGGCTCTAACAGGAAAGCAAGCAGCCCTCATGGTTCCAACAGAAATTCTAGCGGAACAACATATGCTGACGATTGAAAAATTAATTCAGGGGACATCTTTGGAAGCAGTGTTGTTAACCGGAAGTATGAATCGTTCGCAGAAGAAGCGAAAAGAGTTACTCGCAACGATTGAGAGTGGGGAGGCAAATCTTGTAATCGGGACACATGCCTTGTTCCAACAAGATGTGATTTTTAAAGACTTAGCTTTTGTCGTGATTGACGAGCAACATCGCTTCGGGGTGCAACAGCGTCAGGCACTCGCTGGAAAAGGAGCGGGAGTGAACGTGCTTCAAATGACAGCGACACCGATTCCTCGTACGCTTGCGATTACGGCTTTCGGGGAAATGGATACGTCCATCCTCGGTGAGATTCCTCGTGGTCGTCAACCCATCAAGACGACTTGGGTTCGTGAGCAGGAAATGGAACAAATTTTTGACTTCGTGGAGCGACAA
>CALIJD010000258.1 GCA_938017885.1 uncultured Granulicatella sp. | reverse complement strand
TATCGCTAAAAAGTTCCACTTTCTGAAAACAAAAAGACTGAGGAAGCCCCCAGTCTAATTTCTACATTTTTTCTAAACGTTTAATACGGTTTTCCGTTGAAGGATGGGTTGCAAAAAGAGAATCTCCACTTTCTCCAAACGGATTCGAAATGTATAATGTTGCACTTTGTTTATTCGCTTCTGTCATTGGCGGCGCTTCAGAAATCTTTCTTAGGGCAGAAATAAGTCCATAAGGATTTCTTGTAAATTCGACTGCTGTTGCATCCGCTAAATATTCACGGTTTCTGGATAATGCGAGTTGTAAAATCGTCGACATAAACGGTCCAAGAATCATCGCGATTAAACCGATAACCATGAAAATGGCATTTGCGCCACCATCGTTATCATCATCTCGGTCTCTGCTACCGCCACCCCAGAACATCATTCGACTACCGAATTGAACCAGTAATGCGATGACGGCTCCAAGCGCAATAGCGATGGTTTGTAAACGAACATCATAGTTGCGAATATGCCCAAATTCATGAGCAATAACGCCTTCCAATTCCTCACGATTTAATCGTTCAAGTAACCCTGTTGTCACTGCTACTGCAGCGGTTTGAGGCGAACTTCCTGTTGCAAAAGCATTCGGAGATTCATCTTGAATAATAAACACTCGAGGCATTGGAACTTGAGCAACCATCGACATATCTGTCACAATATTCCATAACATTGGCGCTTGATTCTTATCCGTGATTTCTCGGGCATGATTTAACTGCATCACTACATTTGTCGCATTAGAAATCATCATCAATGAATAAATTCCACCAATTACTACAGCAAGGATTACTCCAGCTGTTGCATTATTTAATGTGAAATACCCAATACCGATTCCTACCGCGATGAAGAGCACCATATATAAAGCAATCACAACAATTGTTCTTCTTTTATTAGAAGCAATTTGCTGATGTAACATATCAGTACTCCTTCCTTCAGATTAACTATTAATTAGAATTTAACTTCAGGAACTTTACGAGCTTCTACTGGAGTTTCTAACAATTCTTCTTTTGTAAATCCACCAAATCCAGCAACAATGTTTGTTGGAATAGATTCAACAGTAATATTGTATTTCGCAACACTTGAATTGTACAATTGGCGAGAATAAGAAATTTTGTTTTCTGTATTTGTCAATTCTTCTTGTAAGTTTAAGAAATTAGTGTTGGCTTTTAAATCTGGATAGCTTTCAGCCAAAGCAAAAACAGTTTTTAAAGCACCTGATAATTGGTTAGATGCATCCATTTTTTCTTGTGGTGAAACGTCATTTCCCATCCCAGCGATTTGGTTTCTCATCGCAATCACTTGAGATAATGTTTCTTGTTCGTGTTTTGCATATCCTTTAACCGTTTCAACAAGGTTTGGAATTAAGTCATTACGACGTTGCAATTGAACATCGATTTGTGCCCATGCTTCCTTCACCCAGTTTTTTTGTTGTACAAGGCTGTTGTATGCAAAAACGCCCCAAATAACTAGCACAACGACAATTCCTAAAATAGTAAATACTACTGACATAATGTCACGCTCCTTTAATTTAAGTACCCCTATTATACCATATTTTCAAAAATACGTGTAAAATAGAAGATAAGTATATTATATCAGATTATAAGGCT
>CALIJD010000257.1 GCA_938017885.1 uncultured Granulicatella sp. | reverse complement strand
CAAAAACAGAAAAAGAAGACATTGGAATCATTACCAAAGTCTTCTTTTGAAATTTGTTTACTATATTATAGTAGAAACTAGTTTTCGAAATCCTCTAGCCATTCTTTTTTAATATTTTTCTCTAGATTTTTCTGACGCTTATCTTCTTCTAATTTTGGCATCATTACAAATGCATCTCCAAAACTATCTAAATCATAATCATCATTTTGAAATTCCTCTTTGATTTCTTCTGGAACTTCCAATTTTTCTTTTTTGAATAAATCATCTCTTTTTTGACGAATAGACATTCCTATTCTCCTTTCGCCACAAGTTCTTTAAATACTTTTATTTTTTCTAATAATACCGTATTTTTATTCACTCTGGCAAATGCTGCGGCGTCTCTCATCAATTCTTTTACTTCTTCACTTGAAGAGTCATTCACATAAGCATTCTCTGCTTGTAAATATTTGATGCGTGCTAAATAGTAAGTAACATGATTTTCACTACAGATTGTAATTCCGCGTCTGAGTAAGACATCGCTAGTATCATATTCTTTAATTTTTGCATAGAAAGTTCCACCATAATATAGAACTGTTAACACGCGACAGACATCTTCAATGGATTCAATTGTATGATTATCGATTTGGTGGATGGCTTTTTCAAAGAAGTATTCGGCCTTATCATAGTCTCCCTGATTCATATAAATAAGTCCGATTCCCGTATACGCTAAGAAAATATATTTATTATCCACATCAGAATGATCTGCTAACAATTGATTGAAGTAGAAAAAGCTATCTGTGCTTTCCTTTTGTAATAAGGTTTGCGTGAAGCCTTTTAAGTATAAATATCTCCATAGTTGCTGCGTGGTTAAATGAGCCGCATTTATACTATGAATTAATTCTTCAGCTTCTTCATATTCCATATTTACAATATGAAATTCTATTTTATCCAGCTTTTTGTTTATCACTGAATCTTTAATCGCTACAGATGGAAATAACTCCCCTACATCCATTTGCAACTTTTTACAAAGTAAGGTCAATATCTTCATGGATGGAATTTGACCGTGATTTTCAAATCGACTTAATGTTGCTTGTGTACAAATACCCTCACTCAATTCAATTTGAGATAAACCTAGTTCTTTTCGTCGATTCACAAAAATTTGAATGTCCATAATATCTCCTCATTTTTTTATTAAATATATGCTCCCTATATTCATTATTTATTATAACTTTATTTTTCAATTTTTCCAAAAGAAAAACTTTGATTTAGTGGACATTTATAGGAATATTTCTTTTTTTATGATTGAATTTAACTTTTTAATGAAAGAATTTTTATGCTTTATTTGTTTCATCCCATTGAATTTTATTACCTATCTATTCATAAAAATATTGTTATAGTAATATTTTCTGAAATGTTTTTTATTATCTTTCATTAGATATGAAAAAAAGCTTATGACTGAAACGGTCATAAGCTTTCATCATTTTCTATTCAGCAATCTCAACAACTAAGTAACGATGTGGTTCTTTCCCCTCAGAATGCGTTGAAATACGTTTATTTTTACTTAATGCAGCATGAATTTGTTTTCTTTCATATGCTGGTAGTGGTTCTAAGTAAACAGGTTGTTTTGTTTTTAATACTTTACGAGCTGTTCTTTCCGCAATTTGTTGTAATGTTTCACTACGGCGTTGACGGTAATCACCAACATCTACTTGAACAGAAATTCTTCCTTTAACAAAACGATGGACAGAAACTTGTGCTAACACTTGTAAAGCATTTAAAATTTTACCATGTTTACCAATTAATAGCCCTTGTTTGTCTGTATCGAATACAAATGTCATACGATCACGGCGCACTTCAACTGCTACAGTTGCTTCTGCACCATAAGTTTTCGCAATTCCTTCTAAATATGCTTTGGTTACATGAGCTGCTTCTTCTAAACGATCTACGGTTGTTTCTTCATTTTCAGAACCTTCAATATCTTCTTCGTCTTCAAATTCATCTTCGAATTCTTCCTCGAAAGATTCATCTTCAGCTACTACTACTTCTTCAACCGTTTCTTCTACTACTGGTGTAGAAACTTCTTCCACAACTTCTTCTTTAACAACTGGAGTTAAAGCAACTATTGCGTCTTTTTGGCCAAAGCCAAACAATCCTTTTTTACCTTCAGATAATACTTCAACAACTACTTCTTCTTGGGTTAATCCTAATTGACGTAATCCTTTTTGAATCGCTTTTTCTACTGAAGTATCTGTTACTTTAATAGTATTTGTCATCGTAAACTCTCCTACTCTTTAAAAATCATTGTTATTATCTCATGATTGAGACATTTCAACAAGACTTCTATATAAGAATTATTTTCCGTGTCTTCTTTTCGCTTTTTCAAGCGCCTTTTGACGACGTTTTTTCTCAGCGATAATCGCTTTTTGTTCTTCTTGGAATTTGAATGGATTATTTAATAGTAAGGTTTGACCTACCATAAATACGTTTCCGACTACCCAATAAAGGGATAAAGCACTTGATAAACCAAGTGACATAAATAAAATCATCACTGGCATAAAATACATCATTGCTTTACCTGCCCCACCAGTATCTTGCATTTTCATAGATAACCACGTTGTGATGAATGTTGTCACAGCAGCTAATACTGGCAAGATGAAGTATGGATCTGGTTGGTCTAATTGGAACCATAAGAAATGACCTGTTTTCAATACATCTGTACGGCTAATGGCTTGATACAATGCCATCATGACTGGAAATTGAATTAATAATGGTAAACATCCAGCGTATTGGTTAATCCCTTCACGCTCATATAAAGCATTCATTTCAGCTTGAAGCATTTCTTGCGTTGCACGGTCACGTGCTGAATACTTCTCACGTAAAGCTTTAATTTCTGGTTGAAGAATCGCTTGTTTACGCGTACTTTTGTATTGGAAGTGCATTAAAGGAATCATAATTAAACGAGTAATAATCGTAAAGACGATAATCCCTAAACCGTAACTTCCACCTAATAAATCGGATAACCAAATAATAAATTGAGATAAATTATAAAGAACAATTCGATCCCAAAAACCTGTACTTGACTCCGTAACTGGAGAAGTTCCACAGGCCGCTAAAAATAAAGTTAAAACTGCTAATGATAAAATCAATTGGCTTTTTTTCTTCACTGAAAAGTCCCACCTTTTAGAATATTTAATTTTCAATGATTCCTATCTATAATAGGAATCTTAATTTTTAGGTAATAATGTTGCTAATTTTAAAACATGCATCATACTGCTTTTCATTTCTTGATAAGACATTTGTACGATGGGAGATCGAGCAATGACGATAAAATCTGCATTTTGAGTTATTTGATCATCTAGTTCCATAAGAATGTGACGGATTCGTCTTTTTAGACGATTCCTTGTCACTGCATTTCCTAGCTTTTTACTTACTGAAATCCCCACACGAAAATGCGCTTGCGCTTCCTTATTGAACTGATAAACAACAAATTGTCGATTAGCTGTAGATTTTCCTTTATGGAATACCTGCTGAAATTCACGATCTTTCTTCACTCGATACGATTTTTTCATCTACTTGAATATCTCCAGTCACTCGAAATGTTTTTTAAAAAAAAAGACCACTGAGACGTTCAGTGATCTAAGCTGCTAAAACTTTTCTACCTTTACGGCGTCTGCTTGCTAATACTCTACGGCCATTTTTTGTACTCATGCGTTTACGGAATCCGTGAACTTTTTGACGTTTACGTTTGCTTGGTTGATATGTTCTTTTCATTCGATGTGCACCTCCTACTGTAAATGAAATATCTAGTCTCCCTAGACAGTCTAGTACATTATAAATATAAAATATTGAATTGTCAATATAAACTATCTAATGGCTAAATACTGAAGTATCATACCATAATGTCTCTAAAAATTTCTACAAATAACTGTCTTTTGACACCGATTTTTTTTAGTTATCAACAATCATAGTGGAAATCTATTTTTAAAAACAACTCTTTATCCACTAGTTTTCAACAACTTATCCACAAAATAACACTCTGTTCGTATGAATCTATCCACAACTGGTGGATAAATTGTCAAAACCTCTTTATATCAATAAAAATAACTGTGAATAACTTTAATTTTTCTGTGTATAACTCTGTTTATTCCCTATTCTTTTTATCAATTATCCACATTTTTGTGGATAATTTTATTAAAAACTTTGATTTATTGTGCTTTTCTCCATTCAATTGTGGAAAACTCTATGGAAAGATGGTAAACTGTTAACTGGATTAGAATCTTTAGAACTATAAGGAGGTGCATTATGAATTCCATTCAAGATTTTTGGGATATATTATTAGAACAATTTGAAAAAACAAATTCTGAGTTTACATTTAATCATTGGATAAAACCTGCTGAACCGGTTCGTATCGAGAAAAATATTCTTTACATTAAAGTCCCTTCTCAAACGTTTGCAAGATATTGGCAAGATAATTTATTAAGAGACATTATTGAATTTGGATATGACTACTTCAGACAATCATTTGAACCTAGATTTATTACACCAGAGTCTGATTTTGAACCAGCGATTTCTTCTTTTCAATCAAACAACATTAATATAGAAGAAACACAGATGACTGGATTAAATCATCCTTCTCCAACTGCGATTGAAGAGGATTCTCATTTAAATCCAAAATATACATTTGATACATTCATTATCGGGAAAGGCAATCAAATGGCTACGGCTGCCGCTCGGTATGTAGCAGAAAACCCTGGAACAGCTTATAACCCACTCTTTTTCTATGGGGGTGTAGGTCTTGGAAAAACCCATTTAATGCAAGCCATTGGGAATGACTATAAGAAAAATCATCCAACAGCACGTGTTAAATATGTAACCAGTGAAGAGTTCATGAATGAAATGATTGCTTCCATTGGATCAAAGACACCACAAGAATTCCGCAATCGTTATCGAAACGTGGATATTTTACTAGTCGATGATATTCAATTTTTAGCGGCAAAAGAAGCAACACAAGAGGAATTCTTCCATACTTTTAATGCTTTATTCAACAACCAAAAACAAATCGTACTTACTAGTGACCGACAACCAACAGAAATTAAAGCTCTTCAAGAAAGACTTGTTTCTCGTTTCGTTTCTGGTCTTCCTGTAGATATTACTCCACCGGACTTAGAAACTCGGATTGCGATTTTACAAAATAAAGCACAATCCCTTGGATTTAATATTCCAATCGATGTACTAAGCTATGTGGCAGGACATATTCAATCAAACGTACGTGAGTTGGAAGGGGCCCTAATGCGTCTTCAAGCTTATTCTGTGATGGTTGGCGAAGATATTTCAACAGATTTAGCCGCAGAAGCTTTGAAAAATCTCCTACCAGGTGGTAAAGAAAAATTACTATCGATTCATGATATTCAAAGTGCTGTTG
>CALIJD010000256.1 GCA_938017885.1 uncultured Granulicatella sp. | reverse complement strand
CTTGTATTCCTGTAGAAAATGGAACGGATGAATGGCTCATGCAAGTGAATACGGATGGAGTTGTTACCAGCTGTAGTCGTACTGGTGGAGAAAAGGGATGGCAATTATATAGCATTTCTCGTTGGACAAAAGAAGACGGGGAAAAGTTAAAACATCATTTAGAAATTGAGTTTGAAGAAAAGAAAAATCATGAAATTTATTGGGATGATGTAGCGATGTTTTGTTACCCCACAGAATATGAAATGGGCATCTATCCAATGCAACAGGGAGATATCGTAGAAATCGATAGCTTGGAAGAATTAGTAACAATGGATGCATCGTATCAAACATTATTAGAGGAGGCTCATTATGAATAATGAATTGGAGAAAAAATCGTTAAGAGATGAAATTGACTGGATAGCAACACTTGTACCATTATTTGGAGTATTATTCCTAGGACTATTATTTTTAATATTCCCTGATTCTAGTTCCGCTGTACTTGAAGGAGTTCGAGGGTTTCTAGGAGATCAATTTAGTATTTATTATGCGATGCTAGGAGTTGGCGTATTCCTTTGTAGTGTGTATGTGGCTTTCTCTAAATATGGGCGTATCGTATTAGGTGGGAATGACGCTAAAGTAGAGTATTCGAATTTCCAATGGGGAGTGATGATTTTCACTTCTACAATGGCTGCAGATATTGTGTTCTATGCCATGATTGAGTGGGCGCTCTATGCACAAGAGTCCTATCTTGGAGAGCTTGGAAGCATTCAAAAATGGGCTTCGACATTCCCGTTATTCCACTGGGGACCTATTGCCTGGGGATTCTACATCATGTTAGCCGTTGCTTTTGGATTTATGTTGCATAACCGTAAAGTAGAGAAACAAAAATTCTCAGAAGCTTGTCGTCCTCTTTTAGGAGATAAAGTAGATGGATGGATGGGAAAAGTCATTGACTTAATCGCTATTTTTGCATTAATAGCTGGAACAGCAACAACATTTTCTCTAGCGACACCACTTCTTTCTGCAGCCATGAGCCAAGTGTTTGGAATTCAAAATTCGAAACTAATTACCATTGTTGTATTATTGTTAATTGCAGTAGTTTATACAAGCACTGTTATGTTAGGGATGGAGGCTGTCTCAAAATTAGCAGCCATTTGTACATACTTATTCTTTGCACTTCTTGCGTATTTCCTATTCCTAGGAGGAGAGACCGTTTATATTCTTGAAACAGGATTTAGCGCAATTGGGAATCTTGTTCAAAACTTTATCGGAATGTCTACGTGGTTAGACCCTCTTCGTGAGACGAGTTTTCCTCAAAAATGGACGATCTATTACTGGTCTTATTGGATGGTATGGTGTGTAGCGACACCTTTCTTTATCGGAAGTATCTCAAAAGGTCGTACTGTTAAAAATACGGTACTAGGCGGATATGCATGGGGAATTGCAGGAACATTTACAGCATTCATTATTCTTGGAAACTACGGCCTTGCGCAACAATTAAAACATGGCGTAGATATTACAGGGCTTTTGAATACTAATGCGGATTATGCTGCAGCGATTCTTAAAATTTTTGAGACAATGCCATTAGCGAATATTGGATTGCTACTTCTAGCTGTTACAATGATTGCATTCTACGCGACGACGTTCGATGCATTAACACTCGTAGTATCTGCTTATTCTTATAAAGAATTAACACATACGCATGATAGTGATAAGCGTGTGCGTATGTTTTGGTCATTGGTACTGATTTTATTCCCAATCGCGTTGATTTTCTCTGAAAATTCAATGTATAATCTTCAGTCAGTAGCCATTATTGCTGCCTTCCCAATTGGAATTATTATCATTACGATTATTGCAAGTTTCTTTAAAGATGCGAAGGACTATTTGAAATCGTAAGAAGACATGACTATGAAACCTTTACGGATTAAGGATAGTAGCTATAATGGAATAAAGGAGCAAGCCTAGGTCTTGCTCCTTTAAAGCCTCAAAGAGGGAGTAAGGAATGAATTCCTTACTCCCTTTAATTCGTTTTAATAGTATTCCCATTACTGCTACTTTTTAATCCGTAAGATTCATAATCATTTAGCTAAAGTTTTAAATAGTGCAAATTGGAATAACTTCAAAAAAACCTATTGTTTAAAGTTATTATGGCTTTAAGCAATAGGTTTTTATGTTAGTGATGGTGATGGCAATTACATTGCCCAGGCAGGCAGTTGCACGCAACAGAAGTAGGGGCGGTGGCAGCTTTTTCTTTTAAGGCATTCACTAATACTTGAATGTCATCTTGGCTTAAGGTTGCTTTATTGATTAGAGTGTTTAGTAAATTCCCATTTTGTTTGTGGCACACTTGTTCAAGAAGTGCATCCGTCTCTTGGTCGAGTTGCTCTTTTTCCAAAATTGTTGCAGAATAGTGGAAGGGTTTCTTTCGATTATCGATTTGAATATAGCCTTTCTTCGTTAGGCGAATAATTAGTGTTTTGACGGTTGATTCGCTCCAAGGAAATGATTTCTGCAGTTGTTCGATGATAAATCCACTTGTACTACTTGGGTTTGCCCATAATACGCGCATGACTTGGCGTTCCGAAGGGCTCATTGGTTGAAATTCAGACATAAATTAGAACTCCTTTCAATTTTAAGTCTACAATCGTCGACTGATTCTGTCAATGTTTCGAAAAAGAATAATACTAAATGTCGAAAAACACCGATTTGACCAACTATATTTTGTGTCTGTCAAAAAGAACAATACAAAATATGGTAAAAATATTGCAAAAATAGATTAGAGTGGATATAATTAAATTCGTGAGTTTCAAGTGAGATTGGAATGCATTTTCTTGTATTTCTATTTCGGAATGGAGATATTGTGAAAGTCGTTTATATATCACTAACTGGAAAAACAAGACAATTTGTAAAAAAATTGGAGTGGGATTTTATTGAAATTTCTAAGAAAAATCCTACAGTACAAATGAAAGAGCCTTATATCGTCATTACACCAACTTATGGAGAGCAAGTGGCGAATTTTTTTTACGAATTTATCGATTTTGAAGACAACAGAAAGCTGTTAATGGGAGTTGCCGGTTCAGGGAATCGCAATTTTAACACGAGTTTTTGTTCAAATTCCAAAGAGTTAGCGAGAAGATATGATGTTCCTTTACTTCATTGTTTTGAAAACCAAGGTACAGATAAAGATGTACAAATACTAATAGAAAAGGTGAGAGAGATTGGATAGTCCAAAATTAATGAACAAGACTCAAGAAGTTACATACTTCGCATTAAACAATGAGTTAAATCGTCCAGTTGATGGGAAAATTCCATTGCATAAAGATCGTGAAGCGGTTCGTGCGTTCTTCTTAGAACACGTAAACCCAAATACAGTTTTCTTCTATACATTAGATGAAAAACTAGATTACTTAATCGAACACGATTATTTAGAAGCAGAATTTTTAGGAAAATATAACCGTAAATTCGTTAAGAAATTAATGAAAGAAACGTACAAGAAAAAATTCCGTTTCCGTTCATTTATGTCAGCATTTAAGTTCTACAAACAATATGCAATGAAGACAAATGACGGTCAACGTTACTTAGAACGTTTTGAAGATCGTATTGTATTTAACGCTCTTTTCTTAGCAGATGGCGATGAGCAATTAGCACATGATTTGGCAGAAGAAATGATTACACAACGTTATCAACCAGCAACACCAACATTCTTGAATGCTGGAAGAAAACGTCGTGGGGAACTCGTTTCATGTTTCTTAATTCAAACAACAGACGACATGAACAGTATCGGTCGTACCATCAACTCAGCTCTTCAATTATCAAGAATTGGGGGAGGAGTAGGAGTAAGCTTGTCTAACGTTCGTGCAGCGGGTGACCCAATCAAGAAAATTGAGAATGCATCAAGCGGTGTTGTTCCAATTATGAAATTATTAGAAGATAGTTTCAGCTACTCTAACCAATTAGGTCAACGTAACGGTGCCGGTGCGGTTTACTTAAATGTATTCCACCCAGATATCGTATCGTTCTTATCTACGAAAAAAGAAAACGCGGATGAAAAAGTGCGTGTGAAGACATTATCGCTCGGACTCGTTGTTCCAGATAAATTCTATGAATTAATCAAAAATGACGACATTATGTACTTATTCAGCCCATACGATGTGGAACGTATTTATGGCGTACCATTCTCATATGTGGACATCACTAAAGAATATGACAACATGGTGAACAACCCTGAAATCCGTAAATCTAAATTACGTGCGCGTGACTTAGAAAATGAAATTAGTAAATTACAACAAGAATCTGGATATCCATATATAGTGAACATCGATACAGCAAATCGTGTAAACCCAATCGATGGAAAGATTATCATGAGTAATTTATGTTCTGAAATCCTACAAGTTCAAGAACCTTCAGTGATTAACAATGCTCAAGAGTATGAACACTTAGGAACAGATATCAGCTGTAACTTGGGTTCAACAAACATCGTGAACTTAATGAAATCACCTGACTTCGAACGCTCTGTAGATGTAGCCGTTCGTGCATTAACATTCGTAACAGATCACTCAAGTATCGATGCCGTTCCAACTGTTAAAAACGGAAACAGCAAAGCACATACAATCGGTCTTGGAGCGATGGGATTACACACATTCTTTGCATTAAACCAAATGGAATACGGCTCACCTGAGTCTATCGAAGCAACTGATTTATACTTCAGAATGTTGAACTTCTACACATTGAAAGCAAGTAACAAGATTGCCAAAGAACGCGGTAAATCATTCGTTGGCTTTGAACGTTCTAAATACGCAACAGGTGAATACTTCGATAGTTACATTGCTGAGGATGTACAAATTCAATCTGACAAAGTGAAGAAAATCTTTGAAAAACTTCCAATTCCAACTGTAGAAGATTGGAAACAATTAAAAGAAGATGTGATGAGTGGTGGATTATATCACCAAAACCGTTTAGCAATTGCGCCAACAGGTTCAATCAGCTACGTAAACGAAACAAGTGCTTCATTACATCCAATCACTCGTTTAATTGAAGAACGTCAAGAGAAGAAGACTGGTAAGACTTATTACCCAGCTCCATTCTTATCAAACGACACTTTACCATTCTACAAATCAGCGTACGATATCGATATGCGTAAAGTAATCGACGTATACGCAGCGGCTCAAAAACATATCG
>CALIJD010000255.1 GCA_938017885.1 uncultured Granulicatella sp. | reverse complement strand
ATTTTTCATGAAAATCCCTTCAAAATAAGGTATAATAAAACTACAAACTTTAAGGAGCACTACTATGTCTAAAAAAAGAATTTTCTCTGGCGTGCAGCCTTCTGCAATTCCAACAATTGGGAACTATATTGGAGCAATGAAAAACTTCGTAGCTTTGCAAGATGAGTACGATTGTACATACTGTATCGTAAACCAACATGCGATTACTGTTCCACAAGATCCAAAGAAATTAAAAGAGCAAACTCGTTCACTTGCAGCACTTTACCTTGCGATTGGTTTGGATCCTGAAAAATCAACCATCTTCGTTCAATCTGAAGTTCCAGCACACGCACAAGCCGCATGGATCGTACAATGTAATGTCGGCGTTGGTGAATTAGAACGTATGACGCAATACAAAGATAAATCTCAAAAGCAACAATCCGTTTCTGCAGGGTTATTAACATACCCTCCTCTAATGGTAGCCGATATCGTTTTATATAACGCTGAAGTTGTTCCTGTTGGAGACGACCAAAAACAACATATGGAATTAACACGTGACTTCGTGGAACGCTTCAACAGCCGCTACGGAAATGGCAACAAATTACTTGTGATGCCAGAACCTTTTATTCCAAAAGCAGGAGCTCGTGTTATGAGCCTTCAAACCCCTACAAAGAAAATGAGTAAATCAGATGCTAACGTGAAAGAATACATCAGTATGCTTGATGAACCATCTGTGATTCGCAAAAAAATCAAGAGCGCTGTTACGGATTCCAGTGGCGTGATTGAATTCGATCCCGTTGAAAAACCTGGAGTATCCAACCTTTTAACCATCTTCTCTGCTTTCTCTGGTGAAAGTATCGAGTCTCTTGTTGAGCGCTTCAAAGGTGTCGGTTATGGCCAATTTAAAGAGGAATTAGCCGATGCAATTATCGCAGTCATGGAACCAATCCAAGAGCGTTATTACGAGTTACTAAAATCGAATAAGCTAGATGAGATTCTTGATGAAGGTGCTAAAAAAGCAAACTACGTAGCGAATAAGACACTACGCAAGATGGAAAAAGCGGTAGGCTTAGTGAGATAGAACAAGAAAAATTATCTCCTTACTTTCTAGAATAAAATTAAAAGAGTCCTCTCGGACGTTATTATAATGACTTAAAAGGCTACACCGGGTTGAGTCACGGTCTCAACCCTACCGAGCTTCAAACAGATTCTAGAAGAATTCTCTTCAAGAATCTGTAATTCACATCGGTTGTAACCGCCATTAATGTCATTATAAAGTCCGAGGGACTCTTTTCTTTATATAAGAATAATCCTTTCTTAGTATATCTCCCTTCGCAAAAGGAGAAGGGCTATTTCCACACTGAATCTACCTAATTCACGTTCAATGTGATTTCCCACTATTCTTTCAATAAACTGATGTTTTTTTATAATCAAAAGTTCTTCTATGAGATAAATTTACTAAAATAGTTTATCTCCCATCTCAAAGCGTAAAAGTCTAAGCAATTACTTTCAAATTTAATTGGCCCATAAAACTCAAACCTTGTATGGTCCGAGGGACTCTTTTTTCTTTATATAAGAGTAAACATTTCTTAGTTTATCTCACACCGCAAAAAGGGAAAGGCTATTACAACACTAATTCAACTTAATTCACATTCAATGTGATTCCCCACTATTCTTTCAATAAACTGATGTTTTTTTGATAATCAACAAATTAGGCCTCTTAGTGAATCACCCAAAATAGTTTATCTCACATTGCTGAATGGAAGAGGCTAAATAATTACTTTCTAATTTAATTAACATA
>CALIJD010000254.1 GCA_938017885.1 uncultured Granulicatella sp. | reverse complement strand
CCTACCGTATACTTGATGGCATTGTCTACTAAAATCCTCATGTTTTCCCCTCCTATATAAGGATACAATTTCAACTTAAATTAAACTTAAACTGAGGATTTACAAGTATTTTCAAATGAAATTAGCAAATCACGCAGTTGTTGTTTTTGCGTGCAGTTTAACCCTCTTAAAGTATGTTCCATCATTTCATGCTGAGCAGGAATTAATTCATCCAACTGTTGCTTCCCTTTTTCTGTCAGTGAAATATGTTTTGTTTTCCAACTTTTCTCAATGGTAATCAATTCTAATTTTTCTAAATGATGAATACAGTGGGTAATATTCCCCTGTGTTAAGTTCAAAGTGGAAGCAATTGTCTTTTGATCCACTGTTCCTTGTCTAAAAATTACATGTAAAACTTCAAAATGTGTTGGATTCAATCCTAATTCTTTTAATGAAATTGAAAACGTCCGTAAATTCTCATTGTAAATTTTCATAATCATCATCCATATCTCATGAGAGACATTCATTTTTTCACATTCTGTTACCATACCAACACCTCTTTCTTCATTAACTTTACTATTGAAATGAGCTTCTGTCAAACACTCCCGCTCTTCAGCTATCCTATAAAGTGGTTAACCGAAACCAGGTTCTTTTACGGAAAAAGAGTAAGAATAACGAGTGCCTTCAAATTCTATAGCAGTCATTGTAGCGGTTGTAATCGATGTGAATTACTGACACTTGGAATTCATTCCTAGTGTCAGTTTAAATCTCGATAGACCTGAGACCTAGGCTCAGGTCGGTACAGCACTAATGACTACTATAGAGTTATTTGAAGGTACGAAGTGTCTTACTCTTTTCCTCTTTCTTTTCCAACAAAAAAGAGCCCTGGTTTCAGGTTAAACCAGGACTCGGAAAGCACAATTTCCCTATTTTGCTATCCATATTTTTTTTTGACGAATCAACAAGATGCATGCAACCATAACGATTAAAAATGTTCCAGCCCCTGCTGTCCCGTTAACAGATAATGAGTATACCCATGGACTTGTTCCTTCTGGAGCATATTGCCCCCAGAATAATACTCCAGCGATATAATGAACGAAGTAGCGCACACCTACTCCTAATAATCCGGCGATTCCTGACCATACAATTGCAGAAGAATATTTATCATTTTTCAACGCCTTTTGGAAAGGTCCATATACTAAACCAGCAAGACCCATAACTGTAAATGCAATGATATATTCAATCAATACTTGTTCTACAGATAAGAATGATACTTTTCCTAGAGGGAAGTGTAACAATCCCCATAAAAGTCCAGCAGCCAAACCAGGTGTCAATCCTCTACGGAGTGAAAAAATAACAAGAATAATTGCTCCCCATGAAGGTGAAAACCACCCTGCTAGTTTTGGTACAAATGATAGTACCATTGCGAGTGCAGCGATAATCGCAACTTCTACCCAAATTAAAATATTTCTCTTCATTAAAAAAAGAGCCTCCTTCGTTTTCTTGGAAACACAAAGAGACTCCTACTAACTTCGAAATCGAATACAATTCCTACGCACGCATTAACGTAACAGGTTCAAGGGTTTGTACATACATCTCAGCCATAGAGGCACCCCTTTGTATTTTCTATTTATTTAACTGTTTTAAATATACCCTCTGCTTTACTCTTTTGCAATATTTAAGCACTATTTTTACAGTTTTTTCTGATGCGTTTATCTGATTAACAATCAAAAAGCTCCTAAGCAAAAACCTTAGGAGCCATATTTAATTCTTTTATTTTGTTTTCTTCTTTAATCTCACAGTTTCGTAACCACAACTTGTGGTAATAGCTCTTCAACAAATGCTTTTTCAGCGATTCCAACAGAAAAGGCTGTGGCACTTCCCGTAGCTGCTCCTTGTTTTAAGCTCGCTGCGTAATCGCCTGTTTCGATAAATTTCGCCATAAAACCAGAAAGCATTGAGTCCCCTGCGCCAACTGAGTTCACAAGTGTCCCTTTTGGCACATTCGATGTGAACACTTCTCCAGTTTCTGTGATGAGCATCGCCCCATCACCCCCACGAGAAATCAGTACATTTCTAGCACCCATTTGCTGTAATTGTTTTGCATAATTTACAATTTGTTCTTCTGTCTCAATCGTTACCCCAAAAATCTCACCTAATTCATGATGATTTGGTTTAATGATAAATGGATGGTATGGAAGACATTTGGTGAGTAAATCCTTCGTTGTATCGAGGACTAATTTAACCCTTTTTTCGTCACATAATTTAGCAATGGTCGTATAAGCCGAATGGTCCATTCCATTCCCTGCATTCCCTGCTAAAAATACAACATCCCCTTCTTGAAGTCGGTCTTCAAAATAGGACACTAGACGTCCAAAATCTTCCTTTGATACAATTGGTCCATTTGCATTAATTTCCGTTTCTTCATTGCTCTTCAACTTTAGATTAATTCGAGTGACTCCATCGATTTGAATAAAGTTGGTCCCGATACCTTCGGATTGGAGAGCTTCTTTGATGAAGTTTCCTGAAAAACCTGCTAAAAATCCAGTCGCTGTATTGTCAAATCCTAATCGTTTTAGGATTACCGACATATTAATTCCTTTACCGCCTGCAACGTAATTTTCTTCCACAGAACGGTTTAATGTGCCTAGTTCACAATTAGGAACTTTTACAACAAGGTCAATTGCTGGATTAAACGTAATCGTGTAAATCATGCTATCTCTCCTCTTTTATGCGTCCATTTCAACAAGACGAATGCTACCAGCCATACGGTAACGTAAGTCTGCTTGCTCTTTCGTCGTGTTTGTTACCATAGTTGCTTGATGAAAATCAGCAACCTTACATAAACTTACTTTAGCAAATTTACTAGAGTCCGCCAAAACATAAGCATGATTACTTTTACTAATTGCAATTTTTTTAATTTGAGCTTCTTCCTCATCCGGCGTTGTATACCCATAACTGAGATCGACTCCATTCATCCCAAGAAACGCCTTCTTAAAGAAATACTCTCGGAGCTGGTTTTGAGCAAGAGTGCCAATAACCGCACTTGTTTCTACCTTTACTTGACCACCTAACAACACCGTTTTGATTCCATAGTCTGCCAGAAGATGGGCCTGCTGTACCCCATTTGTAATCACCGTGACATCTTTTCCTTCTAAATGGGGAATCATTCTTAAAGTCGTTGTTCCAGCATCCATATAAATCGTTTCGCCCTTTGTTACTAAAGAGGCTGCATAGCGACCAATACACTCTTTTTCTCTTCGATTTGAACGTTCTTTTTCTTTGGTGGTCGGTTCAAACTCTTTTGAATACACTCTTTTAGCCCCACCATGGATACGAATCAATGTCCCTTCTTCTTCTAATATAGAGAGATCTCGTCGAATAGTGGATTCAGAAGCCTGGAGCGCCTCCATTAAATCCTTTAGGTGAACTGTATCTTCCTTATCAAGTAAATCTAAAATAATTCTTCTTCTCTTTTCAGTAAGCATGTAGTTCCTCCTAAATGTATCAATCTGCTAATTTCTTGACTGTTTCGGTTTAAAACGGTCAAAAACAATCATTTTTATATATTTTTGTAAATATTTTTAACTACATTACTTATATAATATAAAAGTATATACCCATTGGCGCAAGTAATTTAAGCATATTTATCAATAAAATTACCAAGAAAAACTTTACATCCTTTTGGATTAGTCAGATTTTTTATTAATTTTTTTATATAAATGCTGTAATTTTGAAATAAACCGTCAAAAAAACACTGAAGACATCACGAATTCATGTCTTCAGTGCTTTTCTTGATATGTTTTTAATGATTATTATTCGTTATCTTCTACTTTTTCGTGAGGTAAAATGAGATTTAGTAGAATTCCTGCAATGGCACAAAGAGCTGTACCTGATAACGTCACTGGTCCTAATTGTAATACAGCAGAACCCAATCCTAGTACTAACATGGAACTTGCAATAATTAAGTTACGTACTTGACGGAAATCTACTTGTTTTTCAATTAACACTTTCAATCCATTGGAAGCAATAACCCCATAAAGGAGAATCGCCATTCCTCCAAGTACTGCATTTGGAATCGTACGAACTAAAGCCGTGAATTTACCAAAGAAACTAAGGAGAATTGCAATAATCGCTGCATTACGAATGACTGATACAGAAGCAATACGTGTTAATCCCACAACCCCAGTATTTTCACCATAAGTTGTATTGGCTGGCCCCCCTAGAAAGGCAGATACAGCAGTTGCCACGCCATCCCCGATTAAGGTACGGTGTAAACCTGGATCACTCAAGAATTGCTTCCCACAAATTTGGCTGAGTACGGTATGGTCTCCAATGTGTTCTGCAATCGTCACAACAGCTACTGGTAGAAGCGCCCATGTTTCCGGACCGAAGTATAAATGATACTGATTGAAGAGGCCATTTGTATCGAACGGCAAGTATAACTCAGGTAAGGCAATCCATTGAGCTTCTATTACTTTTGTGAAATCTACTAGACCAAAGCAGATAGCTACAATATACCCACCGATAATCCCGAATAAGAATGGGATAATTTTCAAGAAACCTTTTGCTTTTGTATTAATAAATGCTGTAATGAGGAAGGTCACTACCGCAACGAACATTGGTTTCCAGTCTCCATCTTTTACAAATCCTGCGTTCGTTACCGCACTATTTGCAAGCCCTAGACCGATTACGATAATCATTGGTCCAATGACAATCGGTGGTAAAATTCGGTTAATCCATCCCGTTCCTAATAACTTTACTAAAATTGCCACTACCACATATAGTAATCCGACTAAAACGACCCCTGTCTGAGCTGCATCTGGTTTCCCGTCCATTTGCGCCATCGCAAATTGCATGGCCGTAATAAAAGCAAAAGAGGATCCCAAGTAAACAGGTACTTTAAATTGCGTCGCTACCATATAGATTAGCGTTCCTAATCCTGACGCAAATAAAGCAACCGATACTGGCATCCCCAATATTAACGGCACTAAAACAGTGGCACCAAACATCGCAAACACGTGCTGCAAACTCAAGAACAGTCCAGGCACGAGCTCCGGTTTTTGATCCACATCCAACAACAGATCGACTTTTGAAGTTTGTAACTCCATTTTCCCCTCTTTTCCGGGCGTTTTTGCGCACACAAAAAGCCCTATGTTTTTTTATGCATAGGGCCAGTCTAATTCAACTTGATGGTTAGCCTTTCTCACCTCTCTGGATGAGTTTAAAAGCCCTTGCTAGAGGGTAGTGTATCATAACTAAAATGAATTTTCTATACTTTTTTTGTTTTTTTATAAAAAACTATTGTACACCCACTCATTCACAGTTACAATTAGAACCAAGCAACCCTTAAAGTTGCCCAGTCTAACTTTATGGAGGGATCATTTATGGTCAAATCAGTAGAAACTATCACAGAATTAATCGGGAACACTCCCCTTGTGAAACTACGTCGTTTAGTTTCAGATGATTCTGCAGATGTATATGTAAAAGTCGAGTCGTTTAACGCCGGTGGATCTGTGAAAGATCGTATCGCTTTAAACATCATCGAAACAGCTGAGAAAGATGGTAGCCTAAAACCTGGCGACACCATCATCGAAGCAACAAGTGGAAATACAGGGGTAGGACTTTCACTTATCGGAGCTGCCAAAGGATACAAGGTCATCACAATTATGCCTGAATCTATGTCTATCGAACGCCGTCAATTAATGAAAGCATACGGTACAGAAGTATTATTAACACCTGCTGCTGACGGATTCGGCGCTGCCGTTGCTAAAGCAGAAGAATTAGCTGCACAACCTGGCTACTTCTGGGCACGTCAATTCGACAATGAAGCAAACCCAGCAATCCACTATCAAACAACTGGTCAAGAAATTATTAACGCCTTCGATGGCAAAACACCAGATGCTTATATCAGCGGTATCGGTACTGGGGGTACGATTACAGGTGTTGGCCGTGCGTTAAAAGAAGTGAACAAAGACGTGGAAATTATCGGGGTTGAACCTGAAGAAGCACCATTCATTTCTAAAGGACAAAAAGGAAAACACCGCATCCAAGGAATTTCCGCTGGTTTTGAACCAAGCATTATCGACCGTGATGTGATCGACGGTTTTGAGCTTGTAACAAGTGACGAAGCCATCGAAACTGCGAAAAATTTAGCCGCTAAGGAAGGGATCCTTGCTGGTATTTCTTCTGGAGCTGCTGTCACTGCCGCTCTACGTGTGGCAAAACGCTTAGGAAAAGGCAAATCTGTTGTGGTTCTATTACCAGATACAGGTGAACGTTACCTTTCAACAGGAATTTTCGGCGAAGCGTAATTTATTGTAAAAAATAATAAGAGAAGAGTCTCAGATTTGAAATTCAATCTTTTGAATATCTTCATAGTGATGGCAGTAGTTGCATGTGGGTTGAGCCAAAGTCTCAACCCTACTAAGCTTCATATAGGCCGTAAAACGACCTGTAATTCACATTGGTTACACTCACTACTGCTCTCACTATAGAATTCAAAAGATTTCCATTCAGTTTTTGAGGTTCCTTTTTGTAAAAATTTAGTTAAAAGAGCTCCAGTTATTGGATGTATCATGCGTGATACGGTTTATACATAATGCACTCTACTCTTTTTGTATTAATTTTGATACGGTTCATTTTTGATACAACCTAACTTTTTGATGTCACATTTTGGTTACGTAACATAATTGTTACACTCAAGGCAAAACAAAACCACCTTGGAATGATTTCCAAGGTGGTTTCACTTTTTAAATACGATTAAGTTTCTTGTGTTTTGGCTTCTTTTTTGTTTCCGAATTTTTTAGCAATATAAGCTGTTAAAATTGGAGTTAAAATCGCTGTCACGATAACGGAAGCAGTAATTTGAGTCGTTGCAGTTGCTTCGATTCCTTTGAAGGTTGCATCTACTGCTGAAAGTGCAGCTGGTGTAGCGATAGCGCTAGCAGCTGTACTTGAAATAGCAGCACCGGCAACCCCGTTCCCACCTGTTAAGCGGTCTGCTGCGATGGAGGCAATACCACCAACGAGTGTAGTAATCACCCCTAGCAAAATACCAGGTAGACCCCCTTCAAGGATTTGGCCAAAGCTCATGTTTGCCCCTAAACAGAAACCAACGACGATAATGATAGCTGTAATCCCGTTTGAGAGTACTTTTTTCATGTAAGGGAAGGCATTTCCTAACGCAATCCCTAACACAAGTGGTAATACCGTTCCGACTAAGTTCCAAATCGAGATGTTTGCAAGGCCGGCACTACTTAATACGGCCATTGTTACCATTGGTCCAACGCTTAATGTTGTAATCCCAACAGCCCCAGCATCGATTTCGTCCCCGTATACATCTACAATCCCCGCATACATGGCATTATTAGCTACTGAAATAGCACCGATAACGGCAACAGCACTAAGTCCGAGGAAGTTGTCATTGAATACTTTTGCAACCAATAACCCTAAGACTACAGATACCGCAATTTTCGCTAAAATAATCGCTGCCCCACGTCCAACGGCTTTTGGTGTGTTTTTAAGAGAAATGGTACCCCCGATAATGAAGAGGAATGCCCCAACAAGTGGTCCAGCACCTTTCACGATTGGAGTGGTAAATCCACCAATTTGTAATATTTGAGGGAAAAATGTATTAATCACACATCCAATAAACATTGGAATAATAATTGTATCCCCAGGAATTTTAATCTTTTTCATACTGTTCACAATCCTTCTATGAGTTGGAATAAGACTCTAGCTAAAATCAGCCATCTAATGTGATACCGCCATCGCAGTCACCGATTTCCCCTGTTACAAAGCTTGCAAGGTCGCTTGCAAAGAAGAGAATCATTTGAGCAATTTCAACTGGTTCTGCACGACGTCCAAGAGGAATCATACTGATTACTTTTTGGCTCTTTTCTTTATCTTCTGATAATACGGTTGTCATATCTGTACGAGTGAATGAAGGACATACAGCGTTACATGCGATATTGTATTTACCGCCTTCTTTAGCAACGGCTTTTGTTAAACCGTTTAAACCAGCTTTAGAAGAAGCGTAAGCAGCAGTCCCTAAAAGTCCACCACCAAGTTTAGCAGCCACTGAAGATACGTTTACGATACGTCCACCTTTGTTTTCGATAAAGTGTGGGAAAATGGTGCTAATGGTTGAGAAGCATCCTGAAAGATTGATGCGGATTGTTCTTTCCCATTCTTCGTATGTTAATTGGTCGAATGGTTTAGCACTAATAACCCCAGCACAGTTCACTAAGATATCGACTTTGCGTTCTGCTAAAATCTCGTTCATGCTTTTTACGATAGATTCATGATTTCCTAAATCCATGTATTTGAAGCTTGTGTGTTCTGGTCCGAATTCTTCAACGGTTTTGTTTGCTGCAGCTTCATTAATATCTGCAATCACAACATAACCACCGCCGTCAACGATACCACGAACGATTTCTTTACCAATACCATTTGCACCACCAGTGACAATGGCAACTTTACCTGTGAAATCCATAAAATCACGTCCTTTGATTTGATATGTTCATTCTATCACTAAATAATGAACATTCGACTCTTTTTATGGTTATCATTTGTTAACTTTTTAACTTGTTTGTGTCCGAATTAATGTCCCTATAGCAGATATAAACCCGCAGTATCAAAAGGTTTCTACACAACAAAACAGCCTACGAACAAATCGTAGACTGTTTTATGTACCATAAATAATATTTTATTTTTTTAAAATTGAATATAAACATTATATGAGCAAACTTCTCTTAAATAATGGACTAAGTCAATGACATTGTCCTGTAAATTACCAAGAGGAACTTTTTCTACTGGCTTACGGCCTTCATTGAAAAACGAAAATTGATATTTCGCGCCCCATTTTGATTTTTGACGAATTACGCATGCACTGACTGCTTTTTCTAAGTCTACTACCCTAAACTCCGTCCCAAAAGAAACCAAAATTCCATCTTTGACAAGTACCCCAAGTTGATCATCAAGATACTCCGCATCATCCAATAAACGTTTCATATCGTCTTGATAGTCAGGGAACAGCTCATCAAAACGAGCATAGTGTTTTTTTATTTGACGAACGCGAACGATTTGCCACACCAATACAATGACAAAAATCACGATTACCACCATTAACATCACGATGTCGAAAAATCTATCTGCATTATTCGTAATGGTTAAATAATGGGTTTTGTCCAATTTATCGAGAGTCGCCTGCACCGAAAGTGGGCTCAGTTTGAATTTTTCTTCAAATTTTTCCTTCATTTCTTGCGTAATATGTGTTTTAACGCTAGATTTCCCTTTTTTCTCTTTCTCATTAACTACACGTATATTCAAGTAGAAGTCTGATGTGGCGAGCGCGTTCGTTTTATCCGGAAGCGCCTCTTTAAACTCTAGAATTTGTTTAATTTCAGAAGTATCTGTTTTTAAGAACGACACTCCATAATTATGTTTCACTAAATAATATGTTTCATCGTCTATCTCTAGCGGACTTGGATCAATATCTAATACTTTAATCGAACTAGACGATGAATCTTTTTCCATTTCATAAATGATTCCATGTTCGTATAATTCACGTCCACTCATAAAGCCAAACGAAACAACAATCCCCACCATTGCCACTATTAATCCTAAAAGTACAGTGAGTATCCACATTCCCCATGTTCGTCTTAAAATCCCTTTATACATCCCGACCCCTCTTACTTTCTATTGAAATTTTTAACTCATCTACTTTGAACCGCATATCCACTGCTATTGAAACGATATCGATATTTTGGTTCCTTCTTTTTCATTCAAATACTCCACTAATTGACGAATGTTATCAGGCCGATTATTCAATTGAATGGTTACTTTCTTATTCCCTCTAAATCCAAAATCGATGGCATAGGCAACACTGCTTTTTGCCAATTGGCGACGAACTTCAATATTTCGTACTTCCCGCAGCTTATCCAAGGTCCCATCAACCGCTTCGACGCGCTCGCCCACCAGCTGTACGAGCGCCATTCGTTCGACGCGGACAACGCCAAGCGCGCGCTTCTGCTCATCGGCTTCGGCATGATGAAG
>CALIJD010000253.1 GCA_938017885.1 uncultured Granulicatella sp. | reverse complement strand
GTCAATCGCATGAATGGTTGCATCAATAACCTCACCTAAGTTATGAGTTGGGATTTCTGTAGCATAACCTGCCGAAATCCCTGTAGCTCCATTAACAAGAAGGTTTGGATAACGCGCAGGAAGTACAGTCGGTTCTTCTTCTGTATCATCGAAGTTTAAATCGAATTCAACGGTTTGCTTGTCTAAATCACGGAGTAATTCTTCTGAAATTTTAGAAAGACGAGCTTCCGTATAACGCATCGCAGCAGCAGGGTCTCCGTCCATACTACCGTTATTCCCGTGCATTTCAATTAACACATCACGAAGCTTCCACTCTTGACTCATACGAACCATTGCTTCATAAACGGAAAAGTCTCCGTGCGGGTGGAAATTACCGATTACATTCCCGACTGTTTTAGCAGATTTACGGAATTGCTTATCACTTGTATTTCCATCGATCGACATCGCATATAAAATACGACGTTGTACGGGTTTTAAACCATCACGAATATCAGGAAGAGCACGGTCTTGGATAATGTATTTTGAATAACGTCCAAATCGGTCGCCCATTACATCTTCCAGATTCAATTCTTGAATATCTTGAATTTGACTCATACTATTCCTCCTCTCCTAATAACGACAATTGTTCTACATGATCAATTATTGCTTCTTTTTTCTTAACTGATGGTTTCTTTTCTTCTTTTTTCGGACTAGCGGTTGTGCTAATGGCGTTTACGTCCGATTCTAGAATACTTTTATCTTCTTCTAGACCAAACTCAACATGGCGTTCAATCCACTTACGACGAGGTTCTACTTTATTCCCCATCAATGTGCTGACACGACGCTCTGCTTGTGCTTTATCATCGATTACAACTCGAATTAAGGTTCTTGTATCTGGGTTCATTGTTGTATCCCACAATTGGTCTGCATTCATTTCCCCAAGACCTTTATAACGTTGCAATAAGTAGCCTTTTCCGACTTGTTTAGTTTTTTCTTCAAGTTCTTTTTCCGTCCAAGCATACTCAATCACTTGTTTTTTACCAGTTCCTTTAGAAATCTTATATAAAGGTGGTAATGCAAGATATACTTTCCCTGCTTCAATCAATGGTTTCATATAACGATAGAAGAATGTTAATAGCAAGACTTGAATATGGGCGCCATCAGTATCCGCGTCGGTCATGATGACAATCTTGTCATAGTTACAATCTTCAATCTTAAAGTCACTACCAACACCAGCACCAATCGTATAAATAATCGTATTAATTTCTTCATTTTTCAGAATGTCTGAAATTGATGCTTTTTCAGTATTGATTACTTTACCACGTAATGGAAGAATCGCTTGGAACTTACGGTCACGACCTTGTTTAGCAGAACCACCAGCAGAGTCCCCCTCTACTAAGTAAAGTTCGTTTTTCTTAGGATTCTTACTTTGAGCGGGCGTTAATTTACCAGAAAGAAGTGTTTCTTTCTTTTTACCCTTCTTACCGTTACGGCTCTCTTCACGAGCTTTACGACTCGCCTCACGAGCTTCACGAGCTTTAATCGCTTTACGGATTAATTCTTGCGCAATTTCCCCATTCTCCGTTAAGAAGAAACCTAATTGTTCAGAAATTGTATTATCCACAATCCCCCGTGCAGCAGGAGTTCCTAGTTTATCTTTCGTTTGTCCTTCAAATTGAAGAATCTCTTCAGGAATACGAAGCGAAATAATCGCTGTTAAACCTTCACGGACGTCGCTACCCTCAAGGTTTTTATCTTTATCTTTTAAAAGACCAACTTTTCGTGAATATTCGTTGAACGCTTTTGTTAAGGCACTCTTCATTCCCACTTCATGAGTACCACCGTCTTTTGTACGAACGTTATTTACAAAAGATAAAATCGTTTCTGAATAGCCATCGTTATATTGGAATGCAAATTCAGTTTCAACACCATCCACTGTGCTGTCAAAATCAACTACTGGAGACAATGTATCTTTTTCTTCATTTAAATATTGAATGAAATCGCGAATTCCTTCTTCATAATGGAACGTTTCTGATTCCCCAGTACGTTCATCTGTAAGAACGATTGTAAGTCCTTTTAACAAGAACGCAGATTCTCTTAAACGTTCTGCTAATGTTTCATAAGACCAATTCGTTGTTGAAAAAGTCTTATCACTTGGAAGGAATGTAACGGTAGTTCCAGAACCGCGACGGCTTGTTTTTTCTTTTTTAACGGTCTCGACTGGTTCACCACCATTTTTAAACGATTGTTTGTATAATGTTCCATCTCGTAAAACTTCTACGGTTAACCAATCTGATAACGCATTAACAACAGATGCCCCAACACCGTGAAGACCACCTGATGTCTTATATCCACCTTGACCGAATTTACCGCCAGCATGTAATACAGTAAAGATAACTTGAATAGTAGGAATCCCAGAAGCATGCTTACCCGTTGGCATTCCACGACCATTATCTTTTACTGAAAGTGATTGATCTTTATGAATAGTTACTTCAATTTTTGTAGCGTAACCTGATAATGCCTCATCGACCGCATTATCAACAATTTCATACGCTAAGTGATGAAGTCCACGATGATCAGTTGATCCAATATACATCCCTGGACGTTTACGAACAGCTTCAAGACCTTCTAAAACTTGAATCGCATCATCATTATACTGATTCGTCACTTTGCTCATTTAATACTCTCCTTTTTTCATCATCCTATCTATAATACTTGTTTTTAAATAT
>CALIJD010000252.1 GCA_938017885.1 uncultured Granulicatella sp. | reverse complement strand
GAGTTAAAAGAGGTTCATGATTTAGGTGTTGAAATCGCCATTGTAGTCGGCGGTGGTAACATTTGGCGTGGAATTACTGGCGAAGAAGTTGGTATGGAGCGTGCTCAAGCAGACTATATGGGAATGTTAGCAACTGTTATGAATGCATTAGCACTTCAAGACGCTTTAGAAAACGTAGGAGTTCCAACTCGTGTACAAACTTCTATTGATATGCGTCAAATTGCTGAGCCTTATATTCGTCGTAGAGCTGTACGTCACTTAGAAAAAGAACGTGTTGTGATCTTTGCGGGTGGTACAGGGAACCCTTACTTCTCAACAGATACAGCCGCTGCTTTACGTGCTGCTGAGATTGAAGCAGATGCAATCTTAATGGCGAAAAACAATGTGGATGGTGTTTACAGTGCTGATCCACGTGTTGACGTTAATGCGAAAAAATATAATGAGTTAACACACTTGGATGTTATTCAAAAGGGATTGAAAGTAATGGATACGACTGCAAGCTCACTATCTATGGATAATGATATTCCATTAGTTGTGTTTAATTTAAACGAACCAGGAAATATTAGACGCGTTGTATTAGGGGAGAACATTAGTACAACAGTTAGGGGGAAATAGGTAATGTCAACTAGCGAAATTTTAGCTCATACTAAAGAACGTATGAAAAAATCTGAAGATGCGCTTCAACGTGAATTAGGCTCAATCCGTGCTGGACGTGCTAACGCAAGTCTTTTAGACCGCTTAGAAGTGGAATACTATGGAGCATTAACTCCAGTAAACCAATTAGCTTCAATTACAGTTCCAGAAGCACGTATGCTTTTAATTACACCTTATGACAAATCTTCATTAAACGACATTGAACGTGCGATTTTAATGAGCGATATCGGAATCACTCCAACAAGTGATGGTTCTGTTATTCGTTTAATTATTCCACAATTAACAGAAGAACGTCGTAAAGAATTAGCTAAACAAGTAGGTAAAGAAGCTGAGAATGCAAAAGTAAGCGTACGTAATATTCGTCGTGATGCTATTGATCAAGCAAAAAAAGCTGAAAAAGCAAAGGAAATTACAGAAGATGAATTACATACCTTAGAAAAGGACATCCAAAAAGTAACGGATGATAGTGTTAAAAACATCGACAAATTAGCAGCAAACAAAGAAAAAGAACTTTTAGAAGTTTAATTTGAATAATTAAGGGGCATTTGCCTCTTTTTTATTTATAAAGGAGAAGAGTAATGACACAAAAACAATGGAAAATAATTAGTACTATTATTTCAATAATTATCATAATCGTATTTGCTCTTTATAAGGCTTTTGGTGAGCAAAAAAACACAAATAAATCAAATGCTCATTCTTCTTCCAAAACCTCTCAGAATACGTCTAGTTCTTCTTTTACAGGAAAGAACTTTGATTACTTTGAAAGTATGAAAAAGTATCCATTTAAATATGTGTACGGAGCTGACGGAGATACGTTTCATCTAAGTTACGAAGGAAAAGAGTTTAAAGTTCGTTTACTCATTGTAGATGCGCCTGAAACTGCTAAAGAAGGAAAAGAGGCTCAACCCTTTGCTGATAAAGCTAAGGAAAGAACAGAAGAACTATTAAAGAAGGCTAAAAAAATTGAAGGAAGTTTTGACGTTGGGGATCATGCAGATAAGTATGACCGTGCATTAATGTACGTATATGTGGATGGTAAGTTACTTCAAGATATTCTAATTGAAGAAGGGCTTGCTAGAGTCGGTTATGCCTACGAACCAAATACAAGTTTATTAAAGCAATTCCAAGAAATTGAAAAGAAAGCAAAAAAACAAAAGAAAAATATATGGGAAAAAGAGGGGTATGTAACGAATAAAGGTTATGATACCAACGTTTATAAGTAATTTGTGAAGAACTATATGTTGTGTTGAAAATGGATATTGTATTTTCATAAGAACTATATATTGTATTTTGAATCAAAATGATGTATGATAACTTCTGTCAGAAAAAATAAAAGGGGGAGAAGTAATATGTCAAATCGCAATATTATTCTTTATTCTAAACCAAATTGTATGCAATGTAATTTTACAAAACAATTTTTTGAAAATAACAATGTGGAATTCATTGTAAAAGATGTTTTCGAGTCAGAAGAAGCTTTAGCAGAAGTGAAGGAATTAGGGTTCCAATCATTACCTGTGATTGTTGCTGATGGCGTTGAACCATTCTTTGGATTCCGTCCTGATCTCTTAGAAAAATTAGTGGGATAATTTAATCTTTATAAGGAAAAACACTTTTAGTAGAAAAGCTACTAAAGGTGTTTTTTTATTGCAATAAATAGCCGTTTTTTATCGATTTCATGATATACTAAAGAAGACTTTAAGTGGAGGGAAAATGATGGGATTTAAAGCTGTAATTTCAAAAAAATCAATCAACAAATCAAAAAAAATTGCTGAACATTTTGCAAATTGGTTGAAAGAAAAAGAAACACACCAAGTGTTCTATATCGTTCCAGATCATATTAAATTTACTGCTGAAATGGAAATGATTCGAAACGTCGGAGAGTTGTTAACAGATAACACCAATCGAAGTTTCGCTTCTACAAGACTGCAGG
>CALIJD010000251.1 GCA_938017885.1 uncultured Granulicatella sp. | reverse complement strand
GCACCGACTCGAACCGGTGCCCTGTAACAGTTCATATAAAGACATCCGTGAGCATTCGAAGGAATCCGCTTCACTCACGATTTATGCTTTTATTTGTTTTTGTTGATAGTCCTTTGAAACTTTCATCAAAGTCTCGTACGCTTCTGCCAACTCTTCTTTCAATGTGGCATCTTTCAAATACGACTGCACCTTGGCAATCACTTCTTTTTCACGACTGGCATCGAAAATGGCAATCCCATTTTCCTTTTTAATTCGAGCAACATCCATAACGACTTGCATTCGTCTTTCAAAAAGAGAGACAATTTCGCGGTCGATGACATCAATTTCTGCACGTTGTTTGTCTAACATCTAAAACCTCCTAAATTCCAAAAAAGACTCCTAATGGATAGCCGATAACAATGGCACTAATCGCACTAAGCAAGAATAAAACTCCCCCATAAAGAAATGTATCTTTTGCGTTCGTCCATCCAGAACCAACCGAAATGGCTACATAAGGCATTGATGGTGGTGTCATAAACGCCAGGCTCGCCATGAACCCAATCAGGCAGGCAATCGTTCCAGCTTGAACTTCAATAGATCCTGTAGCATAAACAGTCGTTAACACCGTTGTTACAACCGAAACGGTGACTAAGTTTGAAGAGACATTTGTTTGAAAACCTGCCCACAATACAAAGATAATCACAACCAATAATGGCGAAAGGGTCGCAAATAGAGGTACTAACGAGCTTTCGAGTAAGCTAATCACCCCAAATTCAGGTTTCGTAATTAATGTGCCCATACTCAATGTTGCCCCCACTAAGAACATACTTGGCCAGTACACGCCCTTTTGTAAGCCTTCTTGAATGGATAGAAGTGGTTTCCCTTCAAATGATAGAATCGCTAATAGAATTACTCCAACCATCGGAGGAAATGCCATTCCAGCGCCTTTTAAGAATGTAGCCACGTCAGGTAGTACTCCTCCGATTAGCTCTGGAAGAACCCATAGAAGGACAACACTCATAAAAATAAGGACCGTTGCTTTCTCACGTCTATTTTTTGGTGGTAAATTTTCTAGCGAGGTCATTTGTTTCATTTCTACTTGGGATAAATCCACTCTCCAAACGGTTCTAAGAACAACTCCCATCGCGATAAAGAGCACGAGTCCGGCTGGAATTCCAATCATCATATATTGCGCGTTGGAAATCGCAATTCCCGTTGCCGTCTTATAGAGTGCCATCGCCGTTACTGAAAAGACGTGATTGATTGGTGTCATCGCAGTTCCGATGGCAATTGTCGAGAATAGAACAATTAATAAAATGGAAGCTTCTCTATCTCCTTTTTTAAATCCTAGAACTGCCATGATTTCCTCGTAAATCGGGAAGACAATCATAAAGAGAATCGTCGGCGAAATAAAGAGACTAATTGCAAGTACGCTGGCGTAAAAGGCCCCGATAAAATGCCAAGGAGACTTCCCTGCAAAGGAGCTGCCGAGTGCACGCGCGACAAAACGTCTAAGTGCGGGCGTTTGTTCCAAAGCGTAAGTTATTAAAAATGTAAATAGTAAAAAAACAAAGGTTGTATTCCCAAACGACAAAGTAAAAATTTGAGAGTAATTGACTCCGGGAAGCATCCCGATGCCTAACATCACGTTGCAGAGAACACTCGGCCAGTCCGTTGCGACAAATAGCCAAAGCAGAAGGCTGCTAAAGAAGATGGACAGAATGGAAACGGTCGGTGCTGCTAGTCCAAATAATGTTCCTTGTGTAATGGTTAAATAACCGCTCATTCCCATGAGAATAGCGCTGATTGCAACGATGAACTGTTGCAACCGGGTCCATGTTTTTCCTTTCATTGTTTCACCTCATTCTTATCTATCCTACCTCATTTTAGATCAGATTGCTATTGAAACTAAGCATACCCTTTGGAATCCGATATCACTTTTCTTCTATATTATATAGGAAAATTTTCCCCAAAATAAAAAAGCCAGGTGCAATCCCTGGCTCTTCACTAATGTTCAAGTTTTAATGCTTTTGCAAGACGTTTATAAAGGAATAATGCAAGAATACTATTTAGCCCAAATTTAATGATATTAAATGGCAATAATGCAAACGTCATTAATGAAGCTAAGTCTGTTACATAAGGGTTTAGTGCATGAGCTGCAGCGACAATTTTTTCCATTGGAAAATTCATAGCAGTCGCATATAAAGGAAACATCACAAAATAATTTGCTGTTAATAAGACAACTGTAGCGGCAATCGTCCCAACGATTAAACTGATAATCGCCGTTTTAAAATTGCGATTTCGTTGATACAAAATGACTGCTGGTAACATAAAACTTAAACTTCCTATTAAGTTCACCGTTTCCCCAATTCCATATGTCATCGACCCATTATAGACGAAATTCAATAAGATCTTGATAATGGCGATAAAACTTCCATAAACTGGACCTAAAATATAGCCCCCCAACAATACCGGTAAGTCTGAAAAGTCCAACTTCACAAAGGTTGGAATAAACGGCACGTTAAAAGATAGAAACATTAAAACGGTACTGATGGCACCAAAAACACCTACTAGAACAATTTTTTTAGTCGCTGCTCCTGTCGACTTTTTTACATCTGTACTCATCGTACATCCTCCTTCTTAGGGCGAAGGAAATTGCACTTTTCATCCAATTCCAATAAAAAAAGCAGTATTGAAATGGACCTTCCAATACTGCTCGTCAAATAGACTCGTTGAAATAGTGCCATTTTCTCACATCTAGACTATACTATCGGTTCTGGAATCACACCAGATCATGCCAAGCGGCTCGTGGACTATACCACCGGTCAGGAATTTCACCTTGCCCCGAAAATGTTATTTTATAGGTTGATTGTAGCACTTCCTGTATCATTGCGCAATCTCCCTGCTTATAAAAGTTTTAAAAACGATTCTCAACTAAAAAAATTGGATGCCAATCACTGACATCCAATTTTTTAGAATTCTATTTTACTTCTTTAAATCCTTCTTCTAAAATCTTTTTTTTGGATTCTTCGAAACTGTAACGATCATTTTTCTTCACCAAAGCTGAATGAACACTGCTATAGAGTGCTGGTGCTTTCGAACGACTCTCTTCATCATCATATTTGAACTTCTTAAGGTCAACATCAACCGTAAATGCGATTTCCTTTTCACTATCCGATTGAGTGACTTTAATTCCCTCAATCCCATCCATTTCTTTTACGATTTTCTCACGTTGTCTACGTGCCTTTTCTTCGTACTCCTTGTTCTTAGAAATATCATAGCTGATGTTAAAAGTTAGTGAGGAAACCGAATCTTTTTCCTTGTCGTACATGTATGTTACTTTTTGCTTAGAAATAGAAACTTCTAAGGCAAATTCCGCTTTACTTTCAGACCGGCATCCTAATAAAACAAAAAATGCTCCTAATAATACAATCGATAATTTAATTATTTTCTTCATTTTACACTCCTTTATTGCGACTTATTGTTATCATAGAAAATCTAGTGTAGGATGTCAAATTATACTTGAAGTGTGTTGGGCCAAATTGTGCAAACAAAAACCGCCTCCTTTTTCAGGAGACGGTTATTTTATTTCTTATTAGAAACGGATGTAAGTTGCGCGAGCTGCAACGCTTGCTGAAATTGTACGGTAAGAGATTACGTTTAATCCTTGTACGTTCATTTCAGAGATGTATAATGAACCATCTGCATTAACTGCTTCTACGAATGCAACGTGTCCGTAAGTTGGGTCAGCACCCGCTAAACCTTGTTGGAATACGATTGCTGAACCAGCTGATGGTGAGTTAGATACTGAGTATCCATAGCTACGAGCATATGCTGGCCATTCAGCCGCGTTACCCATCATGCTGTGTCCGATTGGTGTACCAACTTGTGCCATACGGTTGAATACATAGTAAGTACATTGTCCGAAGTATCCACCGTTTAAAGCTGCACGGTAACTTGGGTCAACCGCTGGGAATCCTCCACCAGCTGTATAAGTATAGCTAGAAGATTGTTTTGCTGCTGCAGGAGCCGCTGTTGCTTGTGCTGCTGGAGCTGTTGCTGTTTGAGCTTGAGTATTTGAAGCTGCAGGAGCTGGAGTTGAAGTTGCTGCTGCAACTGTTTCAGCTGCTTTTGCTGCTTCTGCTGCTAAAGCTTGACGAGATGCTTCTGCAATACGTGCTGCTTCAGCTTCTGCTTTTGCTTTTTCTTCAGCTAAACGTTTTTGGAAAGCTTCTTTTTCTGCTACTAATCCATCACGTTTTGAGATTTCAGCTAATTCTTCTTGAGATAAGTTTGCTAATAAAACTTTATTTTTGTCAAAAGTTTCATTTAATTTTGTTTGTAAGCCTTGTAATTCTTCCTCAGCTTTTTGTTGTTCCGCTAATTTAGCTTGTTGTTGCTCTTCTTTAGCTTCTACTTGTTTCTTATCTTCTGCTTGTTGTTGCATTAAATCACGGTTAGCACCGATTAAATCCATAACAACACCGATACGGTTAACGATATCTGATAAGTTTTCTGCATTTAATAAGAAGTCAACATATGAACGAGCTCCGTTTGTTTGTACTGCACGAGCTTGTTCTTCTAAACGTTCGTTACGTTCAGCAATTACTTTTTCTAATTTAGAAATTTCTGATTTTAATGAGTCTATTGCTGCTTGAGCTTCAGCTTTTTGAGCTTGAGTAGCATCAATCTTAGTTTGTACTCCTGATAATTCAGATACTAATGAATCAATTGTTGCATTAACTGCAGCTTTTTTATCATTGATATTTGCAATTGTTGAATTAACTGAGTTGATTTGTGAGTCAAAGTCTTGCGCACTAACATTTGGTGCTAAAGCTCCTAATGTTAATACTGTTCCTGTTACTAATACTGTTAATAAACGTTTCTTCAAGTGAGTCCCTCCAATAGTTCCAATAAAAAATCAATTATATATTTCGAAGTAGCCGATTTGGCTTAAATAAAACTTAACTTGGTACTATAATACCATAGGACTTTAGACTGATGTTGATTTTCTTTGAATTGACAATACCTTGTAACAAAGCTGTAACATAAAACGATTAGCTGACCTTTTTGATACAAAAAAAGGAGAAATTTATAAAATATTACAGATTAATTTGTGTTTTTTTATAGAATGATTCAATGAAAATATGTAATTCCTTTAAAATCGGTATTTATATCTTCAAAAAGTTTTGTAATAAACCAAACTTTGGCTCTCAAAATGGGTGAAATATGGTATATTTAACGTATCCAATCGAAAATAGAAGGGAGCTATTTTATGATATTAACATTAACAATAAATCCGGCGGTAGATATTGGGTATACGGTCGAAACATTAAAGATGGATACGGTGAATCGTACTCAAAAGGTTAGTAAAACACCAGGGGGAAAAGGCCTCAACGTGAGTCGTGTCTTAAAGCAACTTGGTTCGCCGGTGTTGGCGACGGGGTTACTCGGTGGTCACATCGGTGCTTTTATTAAAGAAAAATTGGATGAGGTTGCCTTAGAAAACAACTTCTACCCTATCCAATCGGAAACTCGTAATTGTATTGCCATCCTACATGAAGGACTTCAAACGGAAATCTTAGAGGCTGGCCCTACCATTACACCAGAGGAACAAGCGGGGTTCCTCGCTCATTTTGAAACCTTATTAAAAGAGGTCGATCTCATCACGATTTCTGGCAGCTTACCTAGTGGAATGGACGATGACTTATACGCAACAATTATTGAAAAAGCTGCTACAGTCGGAGCCCCTGTACTTTTAGATACTTCTGGGAAAACATTAAAGATTGCGCTTGAAGCTTCTACCAAGCCAGCCTTAATTAAGCCAAACCAAGAAGAACTCGCTGGGTTATTAGGGGTTCCTGAAGCGACAACGGTTGAAGAATTGAAGGAGCAATTGAATTCGCCGTTATTTGACGGGGTGGATTGGGTGGTTGTTTCGCTTGGATCAAAAGGCGCACTTGCAAAACATGAAGGTGTCTTTTATCAAGTCAGCATTCCCAAAGTCAACGCCGTGAATCCTGTTGGCTCTGGAGACTCAACGATTGCTGGGTTAGCGCATGCGATTGCAAAAGGCGAAAGCATTGAATCCATTTTGAAAACTGCAGTGACTGCAGGTACGCTCAATGCCATGGAAGCTCAGACAGGCTTTATAAACATGGAAAACTTCGATACCATTTTCAATGCGGTTACGGTGGAAAAAGTTTAAAAAGTAAATAATTGGATTTCGGAAAAGCCTTATGGCTATCATCATAGTGACGGTAACGTTGTACCGGTTCGAGCCGAAGTCTCTCACCTTAAAAGCCTCAAAGAGGGCGTACGGATTAACAATCCTACGCCCTCTTATTCGTTTTAATACGAAACACGTTACTGTCACTATTGAAGCCATACACTTTCCGAAATCCAAAACAAATTCTAGTTTCTCCATCAAGATTATTGCATTGAAAAGATCTTGTCATACAGCAAATTGAGCTTCTATGGTTTGAGCGGGTGCTGTTTTAAATGGAAAAGTGCAAAGCTTTTGCATTCGGAATGCGCACACTAAGTCGTGAGTTTTCGAGCCAACAAATTCGGGCTTTTGACCAAAAAGTTATTTTGCAATATAACGTATATGTCATATTGTGTTTTTTACATTTGCTTTTAAAATATGATTGTGTAGGCGTTTATAACAGGTTTGAAAATCTATTTAAAACATTTTTTTATTTCTAACTTTGTGAACTGCTCGTTATTGTCAGCTCACAAAGCAAAAATTTTCTTAGTAGTTTTTGACACGATGCACCCAAAGGATGATTCCGAAGAATACTGCGGATTTTATCATCATAGTAACGTGGGCGCATAAAATAAGAGAAGCTTAAAGAGTTATACGCAGTAGCTGATTGGCATAAGCTTCATCACTTGTGATTTGCTTATGCCTAATCAGCCTTGCGGAAATCCTTCACAGTGCGAAGGATTTGAAACCACTAAAAGAAAATGGACTCACACTGTGAGTCCATTTTTAGCTTTTGTCTTACTCCCGTAAGGGTTCGCAGGAATCATCCGTACTTGCACTTATCTTTTATTTCAACACCACTAAGAAGTATTTTTTCTTGCCGCGGCGGACGATGACGAAGCGTTCTTCGAAGGATTGTTCTTTCGTCCATTCGAATTCGAGGTCGGTTACTTTTTCACCGTTGATAGAAATCGCGCCGTTTTGAATGTCTTCGCGTGATTGTCTTCTTGAAGGTTCGATGCCAAGGTCAACAAGCCATGTCGCTAGATTTTGAGATTCTTTTGAACTTTCAAATGTTGGCATGTTTTTGAAGCCTTGTTCGATTTCGTCGGCTGTTAATTGTTGTACGTTTCCTGTGAAGAGCGCGTTTGTAATTTTCTTCGCGTCTTCTAGGGCTTTTTCGCCGTGAACGAAGCGAGTGACTTCTTCAGCAAGGCGGATTTGTGCTTCACGTTTATGTGGTTCTGTCGCCACTTTTTCTTCGAGCGCTTCGATTTCTTCGCGGTCTAAGAATGTGAAGTACTTGATGTATTTAATCACGTCGCGGTCATCTTGGTTTAACCAGAACTGGTAAAATTCGTATGGTGTTGTCTTCTCAGGGTCGAGCCATACCGCACCACCTGCTGATTTTCCGAATTTTGTACCGTCTGATTTTAACATCAACGGAATTGTTAAACCGTACGCACGAGACTCTGCTCCTTCTACTTTACGGATTAATTCAAGCCCTGAAGTGATGTTCCCCCATTGGTCCGCACCACCGATTTGAACTTGCACATCTTCTGTCTTGAATAAATGCAAGAAGTCCATTGATTGTAGGATTTGGTATGAGAATTCAGTAAATGAAATTCCCACTTCTAGACGGCTTGCGACAACGTCTTTTGCAAGCATTGTGTTCAAGTTGAAATGCTTCCCGTAGTCACGTAAGAAGTCTAATAATGATAAATCTTTTGTCCAATCGTAGTTGTTTACAAGGCGTAATGTTGCTTGGTCTTCATCCGTTGTGAAGAATAATTTCTTCATTTGCGCTGTCAGTTTTTCGACATTGTGTTGAACTTGTTCCATTGATTGAAGCACACGTTCGCTTGTACGACCACTTGGATCTCCGATTGAACCTGTTGCTCCACCAATCAAGATGACTGGTTTATGTCCTGCTAATTGGAAACGACGAAGAATCATAAACGGAATTAAGTGTCCAATGTGCATGCTGTCTCCAGTTGGGTCTACCCCACAGTAAAGCGATACAGCCTTTTCGCTTGTTAAGGCACGTAAGCCTTCTTCATCTGTCGTTTGGTTGATGGCGCCGCGCCATTCTAAATCATCGATAATGTTCATCTTGTTTCTTCCCTTCTTTCTTGTAAATAAAAAATCCCTAATAGCCAAAAAGACTATTAGGGACGATTTTCACCGTGTTACCACCCTTGTTGACGATGCGAGGCATCATCCACTCGAGCATCCTTATCGCGGATGAGACGTCCTGACGGATTGCTCCCAAGTGTACTTCGCGGATGTGGGGGATTGTCTTGCACCGACCGACAATTCTCTTCTTTCTCCCGTGGACAACCACTACTGCGCTTGTTCATTGCTTATATATGTGCATTTAGTATACGGCTTATGCTACTTGATGTCAATGACTACATTTCATCTGGAGCAGCCACGCCAAGAAGCGCTAGGCCTTGTTTTAGAAGGCTTGCTGTTGTTTGTACTAAAGCGATACGGCTGTTGAAGGCTTCATCTTCAACAAGTACTTTTGTATGTGCGTAATATTTATTGAACGCTTGTGCTAAATTGATAACGAATTTTGCAATGGCTGATGGTTCGCATTTTTCTTCAGCAAAGCGGACTACGTTTGGATAGTTTTCGATGAGTTTCAATACTTCCCACGCATCATCGTCTGTTAATGAGAACGCCTCTTTTGTATCGACAGTATGGTTGGCTTTACGTAAAATACTCATTGCACGAGCATGTGTATATTGTACGTATGGCCCTGTTTCACCTTCGAATTGCACGACTTCTTCAAGCGCGAAGTCGAAGTTGTTTGTACGGTCGTTCTTCAAGTCGTGGAAAATTACCGCGCCCACCCCAACAGCGTGTGCCACAGCTTCTTTATTTTCAAGCGATGGATTTTTTGCTTCGATTTGTTTCAACGCGAGTTCTGTCGCTTCTTTTAACACGCCTTCAAGAAGGATGATTTTTCCTTTACGAGTCGATAATTTCTTACCGTTCAATGTGATTAGTCCGAATGGAATATGCACGATATTTTCAGACCAAGGTAAGTTTAATTCTTTTAAGACTGCTTTTAATTGTTTGAAGTGGTTTGATTGTTCCATCCCTACCACGTAAATACATTTTGCAAAATCATAGGTATTCTTACGGTAGTTTGCAGCTGCTAAGTCACGTGTCATGTAAAGTGTTGCACCGTCTGATTTTTTAATTAATGCTGGTGGTAAATCATATTTTTCAAGATCTACGATTGTAGCGCCATTATCCACTTTTAGTAAGTTTGCGTCTTCAAGCATGTCGACCACAACGTCCATTTTGTCATTATAGAACGCTTCACCATTGTATGAATCAAAAGTCACACCGAGTAAGTCATACACGCGGTTGAATTCTTTCAAGGATTCACTTCTGAACCATTCCCATAAACGAACGGCTTCAGCATCTCCATCTTCTAGTTTCTTGAACCATGCACGGCCTTTGTCATCTAGTGTTGGGTCTAGTTCTGCTTCTTCGTGGAAACGAACGTATAATTTAATGAGTTCTGCGATTGGATCAGCTTTTACAAGCTCTTCGCTACCCCATAATTTGTACGCTTCGATGAGTTTCCCGAATTGTGTCCCCCAGTCTCCTAAGTGGTTGATACGAATGGGTTCATAGCCCACTTTTTTCTCAAGGTTCGCAATCGCGTTCCCAATAACCGTTGAACGTAAATGTCCCATTGACATTGGTTTCGCGATATTAGGTGAAGACATATCGATAACCACTTTACGACCTTGACCGTAATCCCAGTCACCGTAATGTTCTCCAAGTTCTAAGACTTCTTTTAAGACTTCATCGGCAAAAGCGCTACGTTCTAAGAAGAAGTTCGCGTATGGTCCCATTGCCTCTGCGCGTTCGATGTGCTTATCGCTTACAGCTTCCACGATTTCTGTCGCGATAGCTTGTGGTGCTTTACGTAATACTTTCGCAAGTGTAAATGCAGGGAAAGCGAGGTCCCCTTGGTTCGCATATTTAGGAACTTCAATCATTGATACGATTTCGTCAACGCTTAAATGCTCGCCGACTGTTTTTGCGATTTGTTCTGCAACAATTTTCTTATAATTCATCTTTGTTCTCCTTTTCTTTGTTTTTTTATACTCGGATATCCATTTACACAAAAAAATCCCTATACGACGACAGTCATATAGAGACGAGAATTCCCGTGGTACCACTCTGCTTGCTCAAATTGAGCCACTTTACTCGGTAACGGCGAATCCGGATTATCCTACATTTCAAATAATCATTTCAAAAGTGCGGTTCATTTTTAATGAATGGTTGGCTTTCACCCTTCCAACTCGCTAATACATTCGGTTAAAAACTACTCTCTTTTTCATCAATTTTGCTATTTAACTGTCATCCACTGTATCATAACTAGCATCATTTTGCAATTTTACTTCTTTTTAAAATAGCGAACACCTTGCACCACTGACGAAATGGCAAATAATACAGCACAGATTGCATACAGTGGTTTTGAAACCACCGCTAAAATCACAAAGGCAATGGCACAAATGGCGTAAACAATACATAAATATAAGGACTGGTCCATTGACTCACCTACTTTAATTTATCATGGTCATACATGTGCACGAGTTCAAGCCCTGCAAAACGTTGTTGACGAAGCGCTTCGTACACAACAATCGCTGCCGTATTTGATAAATTCAATGACCTTACATGCGTATCGTTCATCGGAAGACGCAAGCATTTCTCTTCGTTTTCGCGCATAAACTCTTCAGGTAGACCGGTTGTTTCTTTTCCGAACATGAAAAATTGCTCCTCATCGCGGGCTAAATCCACCTCATCATAAGTACGGTTAGCGAATTTTGTAATTAAATATAATGGACGTTCGCCTAAATAGTCGAGGAATGCTTCTAGCGATTTGTGATACGTAATATTGACATCATGCCAATAATCGAGCCCTGCACGCTTTAAATGCTTATCATCCGTTGAGAATCCAAGCGGTTCAATTAGGTGCAGTGGCGAATTCGTCGCCGCACAGGTTCTTGCAATATTTCCTGTATTGGCCGGTATTTGTGGTTCAAATAATACGATATGATTCACCGTCATTTGTTTGCCTCTTCTCTACATTTTTCTTGTAAGACTACAATTGCTTTTTCTAATTCTTCGATTAACTCGATATCTTCCTTCGACGGATTTTCGAGTGATTCGAGTTTCTTCGTCGCGGCTGCTTTTTGCTCGTTAAAATAATCAATCATCTCTTGATTGGACTCGTTCACGATTTCTGCCACCGCCCAAGCGGCAGTCCCCTTCATTACGGGACGCATATCTTCTTTCATAACGCGAAGTAAGAGTGGAACTGCTGATTTATCGCGGTAATTCGCTAAGGCGATAATCGCATTTCGCTGCAACGGTTTCTTTCCACGCCATGACCCCGCCATTTGTCCAAAACGTTCCTTAAATTCTTTATTCGAAATTGTCACAAGCGGCTTTAAGAGTGGATGCGTCTCTTCAACAGACGGTTCCATCTCTGGGTGCAGGTGGAAATCTTTTCCCTTATTATACGGACACACTTGCTGACAAATATCACAGCCGTAAATCACATGCCCGATTTTTTTACGAAATTCTTGCGGCATGAAGCCTTTCGTCTGCGTCTGATAGGACAGGCAGCGCATAGCATTCATACGCCCGTCGCCCAGTAGCGCCCCTGTTGGACAGAAATCCACACAACGCGTACAATCACCGCACCCGTAATCCACCATTTCATCGGTTGGAAACTCAATATTCGTAATCAGCTCCCCTAAGTAGACATACGAGCCAAATTCCTTCGTAATGAGAAGTCCATTTTTACCGACAAAGCCAATTCCCGCACGCTCAGCCACCCGCACATCGATTAATTCACCCGTGTCAACCATCGGCTTAAACCTAGAATCTTCGTCTTGAACTTCTTCTTTGATGTAGTTAATCAGTGCTTCCATGCGTCTTGAAAGAATAAAGTGATAATCCTCCCCCCACGAAGCCCGTGCAAAGGCCCCGCGACGCTCTCCCTTCACACGTTCCGGCTTATTCTTTGGAAGTGTCGGATATGCTAGTGCAATGGAAATAATGGTTTTTGGAGTGTCGAAGATTTTCTCAGGATAAATACGCTCTTCTAGCACTGGATGCTCAAATCCTGTCGTATGGCCGAGTTCTTTAGAACGGCGCATGCTCTCTTCTAAGTGCGTAAACGGCTCGGCAGAAGCAAAACCAATCTTGTCGATGCCAAGCTCTTTACTTTTAGCGATAATTTTCTGTTTTAAGACTGCTGTATCCATCAAAAACCTCCTCTCTTTGTTCCTATCTATTGTACTATACTTCTCTTTTATCACAAAGTGTCTAAATTTTGAGTAAAAAAAAACGCTAGCCTTCGGTGTAAACACTGCGAAAGTTAACGTTAGTCGAACATCTCTTGCCGTGCAAAATGAATTACAGAGCAAAAGATTATTTGTATAATAGCGCTTTTCTCAGAAAAAATCAACTGAAAAGTTAAGAAATTCTAACGTTTTTGAAAAAATTTTTAGCTCTCCCCTAGTTATCTTCAATTTTCATCAAAAAATCCTTCTGCTATGCACGTTAACAGTGTTATAAACAAAGAAAAAGCAACTCAAGAAGTTGCTTTTCTCATTTTCCTCTCCACTTCATTATACCATTCTTCCGTAATCGTAGAAGCTGCCATCGGATGGTCTCCCGGATTAATAACGACATCATGAAACGCTAATTGTTCATCAATCGTCACAATTAATGCTTTACAATCTTCTCCATAGTGCTTACGAAGTCTCTTCCAGTCCGTATACACTCGGAGTGTCAACTCTTTCGTTTGTCCTGGTTGCATTGCTAAATCAAAAGGAATATTGGGTTCTACGTCCGTTTGCGGGTTCTCTTCAAGAAGTTGGTCATATCCATGAAGCCTCATTGGCGCAAGCAATTTTGCTGTTTTTAAAGCTTTATAATACTCATATAAATAGATTTGGCTTAGTGTTTTTTTATCTTTCGTATTCAGTTTACCCAATTGACGTGCCAAATATAACCACTGGATCAGATTCGGATTCGTTACAGGTATTTCTATTTCATCCATCCCTTTATACCGCGGAAAATCCACTAGTTGTTCCGCAAGAATCGTTGTTTTTTCACCACAATATTGAATTCCACGTATTCCATCATAGATGAATAAGTCCCTTATGAAATTACGAATCCCTTCCTTATCAGGTCCATTATCAATTCGTTTGAAATCAAAATTCTCATTTTTTCCAAACATCTCTTTAAGATTATGGATATACGAACTTGGAATCAGTTGAGCCATTGGCATTGAAACAAAAAGTGAGCCTTTCTCATCTTTTGATGCATGAGAAAACAGATAAGGTTCATCTGTTTCTACTGAATACACAACATAAACATCATCTAATAAAAATAGTTTTTCTCGAATCAGTTTATAGAATTCTCGTCTTTTATACTTTAATAGTACCTGTTTGGCTTCAAATCGTTTAGCCTCTTCAGCATGCACTCTATAATATAATTGCCAAATCTCCGAAATATCTGAAGCCGCTAATTTTTCACAATCCTCTTTAGTAAGTTTGCCCTCTTGTTCATCCACAAAAGCGACTCCAAGCGCAACAATATAAGCATTATATCGTTGAGCATCCGGAGCATTTTCTGAATGCAACACTGTCCCTTTATAAATACCAAGCTTAGTCCCATCTTGAACGATAGCCATCACCATTGTGTCTGAAGCTTCTTGTACCTTACCTTCACGAACTTCAAGTGATAAAACGGTTGTTTTCACAGGAGTTTCCGTTACACAACTCATGTTCGTTACCACAATTTCATCCCCTACTTTGATGGACCCCTTCACAAAGCCCACTACCATTAAGTCTGAAGGATTATCATCTCCCTTAAAAAAATTAACAACACCAAGAGTAAAACTCGGATCCTGTTTCTTCTTTCCAAATAAAAAATCGAATAATCCCATTCATATTCCTCCCATTTGCTAATCGCTGATACTTCAATTATAACATAGCTCTTTTCACGAATGTAGAGACAATAAATATCCACCGACTAATGAAGTGCACCCAAAAAGATTAGATTTTCTGTCTATCTTTTTGGGTGCACTTCAGCTTTTCTTATAACTATTTAATCTACTTCATTAAAGAATTCTTCTGTCATCAATACAGCTATCGTGTATTCTCCAGGATTAATAACAACATCATAATCTTTTATCAATTCATCAAGCGTTACAACTAACCCTTTATACTCTTCACCAAAGTGTTTACGGAGTCTCTTCCAGTCCGTATACACTTGAACGGCCTTCTCTTTTGTTTTCCCTTGTTGTATTGCTAAATTAAAAGGAATATTAGGTTCTGTGTCCGTTTGCGGGTTATCTTCCAGAAGTTGTTCATACCCATGAAGTCGCATTGGCGCAATAAATTTTGCGGTCTTTGTAAATCTGGCAAATATATAAAAATATGCGTTACCGATATTCTTTTGTTCTTTATCTTCTTTTCCGTCCGATTGACTTGATAGATGCAAAAACTTCATTAAATCTGGATTCGTTACAGGGATTTCTGCTTCATCTACCCCTTCATAATTCGGAAGGTCCATTAATTCTTTTGCAAAAATAAACGTATCTTCTGTGAAATATTGAATCGATTCTACTCCATCATATATAAATAAATCTCTTAGAAAATTACGAATCCCCTCTTTTTCAGGTCCGTTTTCAATCCGTTTAAAATCAAATCTCTCATTTTTCTTATAAAAATCTTTACGGTAATGCATGTATGAGCTTGGAATCAGATAAACCCATGATTTTGAAACAGTCATCCCCTTATTTCCATCTAATGATGCATTTGCAAACAAATAAGGTTCGTTCGTTTTTACTGAGTATATTACATAAATGTCATCTAATAAAAATAGTTTTTCTCGAATCAGTTTAAAGAATTCTCGTCTTCTCTGATCCACCTTCAGTTCTATTTC
>CALIJD010000250.1 GCA_938017885.1 uncultured Granulicatella sp. | reverse complement strand
ACAAAGCAAAAAGGATTCACACTGTGAATCCTTTTTTGTCTTTGGTCTTACTCCCTGAGGCTTCAGAGGCGAGAGACATCGGCTCGAGCCGGTGCCCCTTGTCCTTCTTATTTTACGAGCGCAGAAGAAGTATTAGCACTTTATAAACTAGCACAACAAAAAAAGTACGAAGATTAATTATTCTATGTATAAAAACAAAGATTACCTCGGTTTCTATAATAACAACAATAGCGAGTGTAATCGATGAGAATTAGCAAGAGTTAGGAATTTATTCCTTACTTAAAAAACAATATAGAGTTAGACGCAGTAGCTGATTGCATTAAGCTTCATCACTCGTGATTCGCTTAATCCTAATCAGCCTTGCGGGGGTAAGACTACAAAGCAAAAAGGATTCACACTGTGAATCCTTTTTTGTCTTTGGTCTTACTCCCGGTACAGCTATTGTCGTTATTATGAAGATAACCGAAGGTAATCTAAGTTTTTATACTACTACATAAAATAATCTTCGTACTTACTTTATTTGAATGATAATTGGTTCGATAGTTCGACAGCACGCTCTTCAAATGTTGTCATTTCGACCTTCAACTCTCTTTTAAGTGCTTCTAGACTTACGTTCACTAGCTTCTTATTATCCACGACTCTTTCCCCATTAATCCATACATCTTGGACATTAGAGGCATTGGCAGAATACACCAAGGCGGCATACGCATCATGCACAGGAAACATATTCACTGAGGACGTTTCGACAAGCACTATATCTGCTTTCTTGCCTATTTCGAGTGTGCCAACTTTCTCATCAAGCCCAAGTGCTTTTGCTCCACCTTTTGTCGCCAGCGCCACAATTTCTTTTGCAGGAAACGCACTACGATCCTTCAGATGCGTTTTATGGAAATTAGCTACCATTCGCATTTGAGTGAATAAATCCAGTGTATTACCACTACTTGGGCCGTCCGTTCCTAGTCCAACCGTCACTCCATGGTCTAGTAAACTGCGAATTGGTGCGACTCCTTTTGCAGACTTCGTATTCGCGCCGATGCAATGAACGACGCTGACGGTTGGATACTTCGCCAAAATTTCGATATCGGATTCTGTCATGAGGATACCGTGCGCTAAAATGACTGGCACTTCGAAAAATCCAAGCGATTCTAAAAATTCGATGGGTGTTTGGTTGTAGGTTTTTTGGAAATAATCCATCTCGTACGTCATCTCAGAGACATGAAGCGTAATAGGAACTTGGTTTTCTTTAGCAAACTCAAGAATCGCTCTCATCACTTCTTCAGTATTTGTATTCGGAGCATGAGGGGCAATTAATGGATGTACGAGTTCGTCTGTTTTCCATTTATCAACAAATGCTTGGGTGTATGCTAGGGCATCATCAGTATTCCTGCTATCGGGCGTCTTCATATCGATAATCGTTTCGCCTACGAGAGAACGCATCTTCATTTCTTTTGCGACTTTGGCAACGGCATCTTCAAAATAATACATATCACACATCGCAGTCACTCCTGCTAGTTGCATCTCTGCAATCGCATAGGACGTGCTTTTAGCGATTAACGGTTCGTCAACTACTTCTTGTTCTAATGGAAATAGGAAGCGTCTGAGGCGATCTGGGCAATCGTCTCCTAATGAACGAAACGGAATCATCCCGCAATGCGTATGAGCGTTCACGAATCCAGGAAGCAGGATTCCACCATGCGCATCTATCCACTGGTCTGCCTTACTCTCCTCAAATTGATCCATCGCACCAACGTCAACAATTGAATGCTCCTCAATCACTAAGTACCCACTTCGGTACTCTGTAAAGGCATCATCCATCGTTAAAATCCATGCATTTTTATAACCGTCTCTCATTACTGCCACTCCCTTTCCTGTCTATTTTATTGTAATTGAATTTCATTATAAGAACAATCAACACTCGAATTTAGAAGAACAAAGCCGCCAGTCTAACAACTCTCTAGCGGCTTCGTCTACTCTTTATTCTGATATGTCCTTAAATAAAATTCAAAATCCTATTATTGGTTCAAGATTTTATTCCATTGGTCAATCCAAGCTTTAAGGTTTTCATTTACAAGTTTGAAATCAACTGTTTTCGCACGTTTTGCAACATCACCATAAGTCATTGTTTTCACTTCGTTATCTGCTAATTTTACATCTTTATTAACTGGAGCTTCACTCAATGATTTAGCTTTCACAGTTTGATTTTCAGTTCCAATACGGTAATTTACATATTTGTAGGCATTTTCTTTGTTTTTCGCATCTTTAACGATATTCACTGTGTTGTAGTTTGCATACGTTCCAGATTCAGGAACGACAGATACCACATTCCCATTTGCTTTTTTCACAGTAGGAATAGCAAAGTCTACGACAACTGCAACTGTTACTTCCCCTGCTTGGAACATATTTGCTAAGTCACTTGATTTAGAATATGTTTTAACAATATTTGGTTTTAATTCTTCAAGTGCTTTGAAAGCAGCTTCCCCTCTATCATCTTTGAGGGCTTTTCCGCCTTTATCAGCAGCTATAGATAAGAATAATGGACCACCTGTTGTTGTGATATCAGGAATGGCGATTTTTCCTTTTAAATCTTCTGACCATAAGTCGCTCCAGTCTTTAATTTCACGACCTAATTTTTCTTTATCGTAAACAATCGCAATACTGTTAATAGAGAATGGAATTCCTCCACCGTTTTGGAACACTTCTTTAGCCCCATCTGTTAATAAAGCAAGATTTGGAATTTCTTTTTCAGTCACCGTTTCAAATAATCCTTCTGTTGTTCCTTTTGTAGAACCTGATTGCGATAATTCGATAACGTCAATGTTACTTCCACCACTTTGAACTTTTGTTAAACGTTCAGAAGCATTACCGACTTCTAAAGTCACTTTAACACCATTCGCCTCTTCAAAAGGTTTAATAATATCACGCTCTACAATATCTTGGCTTAATCCAAATGTTGAAACAACTAATTCTGTAGAAGCTCCTTTTGAAGCCTCTCCTCCTGTTGTTGTTGCATCATTCTTTGGTAAATTTGCTTGGCTATTTCCACACCCTGCTAATACTAATAACGATGCTACCGCAAGTCCTACAATTGATTTTTTCATGTGTGTACACTCCTTAATTTTTTATTTTATAACACAATGACATGATCTTTAGGGAAAGATAGGGATACTTGGCTTCCTACTTCTAAAACGGATGGATTATTCACAAGAAGAACTCCCATTTCTGTTTTCACTTCATACTGATACGCTTTTCCGATGAAGGTTCTTACTAAAATTTCACCTGGAAGAACTCCATCGCCCTCGTTTAAGAGTTCGATATGGTCTGGACGAATCGTGACCATCACACCGCCTTCCTTGGTATGTTCCATCGTTTCTAGAACGACTCCATTCGGTAATTGAACAGTGTGATTTTCTTGAACTGTTCCTTTGATGAAATTCTCAAATCCAATAAAGCGAGCAACAAACTCTGTGGTTGGATGTTGATAGATTTCTTCAGGAGTACCGTATTGTTCGATAATCCCATTATTCATAACGGCTACCTTATCCGAAATTGAGAAACATTCCTCTTGATCGTGTGTGACGAATAAAGTCGTAATCTTGAATTGTTGCTGGATGCGTTTGATTTCTAGACGCATTTGAAGTCTAAGTTTGGCATCCAAGTTACTTAACGGTTCGTCGAGTAATAAGAGTTTTGGTTCAATGACAAGCGCTCTGGCAAGGGCCACCCGTTGTCTTTGTCCCCCTGAAAGCTGTTTTGGATAGCGATCTCCAAGTTCTGCTAATCCGCACACTTCAAGCATTTTAGCAACTTTCTCGTCAATCACTGTTTTACTTTCTTTTCTCACTTTCAATCCGAACGCTACATTTTCAACCACTGTTAAATGTGGGAATAATGCGTAACTTTGAAAAACCATCCCAAATTGTCGGTGATGGACAGGCACTTTTGTCATATCCTCACCGTCTAATTCGAAGGTTCCACTGTTTTGATTGAGGAGCCCTGCTACAATACGAAGCGTTGTTGTTTTTCCACAACCACTTGGACCAAGTAAGGAAACCAATTCCCCTTTTTCAATCGATAAATTCAAATCTTTTAAAATATGATGTTTATTATCATAAATCATATTTACATCTGTTAATTTTACAAATGACATATCTTTCTCCTTATGAAATGGAAGCTAAGCCCAACGTTTTTTCAATCGCAATCATAATCCCCATCGTTACAAACATTAAAATTACTGATAATGCTGAAACAGATGGATCGTAGTTGAATTCCATATAACTTAATAAAGTCGTTGGAAGCATGGTCACTCCTGGACCAGATAAAAACATCGATACTGGAACGTTATTGAACGAGTTGACGAAAGCTAGCATAAACGCCGCGAAAATTCCTGAAGTGATATTCGGTAAGAGTACCGTCGCAAAAGCTCTCTTCTTCGTACATCCAAGCGTCCAAGCGGCTTCCTCCATCGAAACATCCACTTGTTCCATACTCGAACCCACTACACGAATCACATATGGAATACTGATAAGGAAGTGACCAATGAGTAGTCCAGGTAGAATTGGGAATTTAAAACTCACAACAATCATTTGATACAAGGAATACCCTACGACAATCCCTGGAATCATTGTTGGTGATAAGAAGAAATCTTTCATTAATTTCTTCCCTTTAAATTGATCTCTTGATAATACATACGCTGCTGGTACTCCAATGACTAATGCAAGGAGTGTGGCTACAACACCCACTAATAAGCTCAGCTGTAAGCTCGACATGAAGGCTTTTGATGTGAGCGCCATAATATACCAGTCAATTGTGAATCCTTTTATCGGGAAAGTAATAATCGCTTCTGTTCCAAAGGATGTAATCACGATAATCACGAGTGGTAAGAATAGGAATAAGAAGACAACAGTCGCAATCATAGTTAGTAATTTATTTTTACGCAATGTCTCCACCTCGCTTATCCATAGATTTCGCTAATAGATTCAACGTCTTCATCACAGCAAATGTAATCACAATCATTACAAGTGCAATCACACTTGCACTCGTCCAATCCCCAAGTGTTGTCGCACGTTGGTATAGCAATGTTGCTAGCATCATTTTTTTATTTCCACCTAATAATTGTGGTGTTGTATAAGCAGTAAGCGTCCCTGTAAATACGAGGATACTTCCGACAATCATTCCCGGTAGCGACAGTGGCAAGATAATCTTGAAAAAGCCTTTTAACGGACTCAATCCAAGAGTTGCTGCCGCTTCTAGCAGGTCATCATCAATATTTTCCAAAACACCTACAAGTGTCATAATCATCGTTGGTAAAAATAAATAAACCGAACCGATAATAATCGAAAAGTCTGTATATAAAAGAGACAATGGCTCGTTAATTACGCCAAACATCATAAGTAGATTATTAATAACTCCGTTTTTACCAAGAATCGTAATCCAGGCAAAGCTTCGAATAACAGAGTTCGTTAATAATGGAAATAGCGTTAGGGCAATCAGAATTCCTCTCCATTTCTTCGATACTCCAGAAATGACGTACGCTGCAGGCAAGCCCAAAACCGCACAAAAAATAGTAACGATCAAGGAAATACTAAGCGTACGTCCTAACACCGCCATAAAATAGGAATCTTTGAAAAAATCAATATACAGTTGCAGAGAAAAACTGCTTTCTGGAAATACCGTTGGAAGTAAACTACTTATTAACGGAAGGACTAAGAAAAAGCACAATAGAACAATCCCAGGAAAGAGCAACGTATATCGAACGTTCTTCTTCATAACACATATCCTTGTTCGTTTTTAGACTTATATTATACGGCTGATTTAAATATTTTTCAATACGATTTTCAAAATTTACAA
>CALIJD010000249.1 GCA_938017885.1 uncultured Granulicatella sp. | reverse complement strand
AAATGATGGATTCGATTATATCTAGTATAATGGACGATAATAATGGTTAAAATAGCAGTGACTGTCCAGATAGCATATTGATGAATGAAGCGTGTGAGAACTCCAGTGAAAATAGCTCCTCCGATGAAACTGGCAACAATCATAGAGTAATTAACAGCCTGTCTTTGAATAATATGTCTACGCTCTTTAAAACGAATATACTCGTACCAAGCAGTGACCATTTTCCGATAATTTCCTGAGGTCATCATAATCATGTAGGGGTGAGACTCGACTTTTGAGCCTGTATAAGTTAACATGACCATTCCTGTAGAGGTTGCAAATAATATCACCCAGATAAAATAATGAGAATGAAAAAAAGGAAAGAGGAAAGTCGTGAGAGTCAATGGTAAGACTCCCCAAGTACGCCAATGTGAACTTTGAGCCTGTTCTTTAAGTAGAATACCAAGGATAAAACCAAAAGTAAAGAAGACAAGTGAAAGAATGCGATAAGCCGTCTTTACGGTTGGACCATCCCAGTCGGCTACAATTAAAAGAATATTCCCTGTTTGGGTTGCGATTAGCGTACTAAATTGCATATGCGAGAAAACATCAAGGCAGCCACCTACAGCACCAAGTAAGAGAGCCATTATTCTCGTGTCCTGAGGCATAAGGACAGGCTGTTTTGTTGTATCCATAACTTTTTATCCTCCTAAAATTATTTTACTCTTTTAAAACGTGGAAGGAGTTGAGAATGTAATAGTTTTTCTTGACATAATTTGATAAGTATAGTAAGATTGGTTCATGCGATGAGTCGATAGGTGGCGCAAGCCACATATTGAGCATGGGAGGTCATATACGCAGGAGCGGACCTTGATGAGTTGTGTGAACCTGCTCATTACACGAAAGTGCCTTTAGTCCCCACTTTTAGTGGGGATTTTTTGTAAGTCTTTTCAATTCTTTAGAAAAGTAGTATAATACAAGCAATATACAAATTTTTTGAAAATTCAGAGAGGTATGTGATGGGATACACAGTTGCTGTGGTGGGTGCTACAGGTGCCGTTGGAGCTCAAATGATTAAAATGTTGGAAGAATCAAGTCTTCCAATTGAAAAAGTACGCTATTTGGCTTCAGTACGTTCAGCGGGGAAGAAACTATCATTTAAAGATCAAGAAGTGGTGATTGAAGAAACAACTGAGGAAGCTTTTATTGGTGTTGATATTGCTCTCTTTTCAGCAGGTAGTTCAATCTCTGCTAAATACGCTCCTTATGCAGTAAAAGCAGGTGCAGTTGTAGTAGATAACACCTCTTATTTTCGGCAAAATCCTGATGTTCCATTAGTAGTTCCAGAAGTGAATGCGCATGCACTTAATAATCATAAGGGAATTATTGCTTGTCCAAATTGTTCAACAATCCAAATGATGATTGCGCTTGAGCCAGTTCGCCAGAAATGGGGGGTGGAGCGCATTATCGTATCTACCTATCAGGCTGTGTCTGGAGCTGGTATGGGAGCTATTCTAGAAACGCAACGGGAACTACGTGAAGTTTTAAACGATGGTATAATGCCAAAAGATTTGAAAGCAGAAATTCTTCCGGCAGGTGTTGACAAAAAGCACTATCCGATTGCCTTTAACGCTCTTCCTCAAATTGATGTCTTTACGGACAATGACTACACCTACGAAGAGATGAAGA
>CALIJD010000248.1 GCA_938017885.1 uncultured Granulicatella sp. | reverse complement strand
TAAAAGAGAATGCTATCTTTCCATCTAGCCAAAGCAGTGTACTCACCAATCCTGCTTTATGAGTTTGCATAAAGATCTATGCTCACTCCGGTACGCTATTATCAATATTAGAAAGACTTTCTGCTAGGTGCTGCAATACGCTTTTCCCATCCACTAAGGCATCTGTATGACGGCAACAAAAAAGCTATTACGAAGTTCTTCACTGAATCTATAGTAGCGATAATAGCGAGTGTAACTGATGAGAATAAGGGACTCTAGGAGTCATCCGTAGAATCCCTTTGAGGCTCACCCCGGTACAGCTATTGTCGCTACTATAAAGAGTTCCTGCAGAACACAGTAATAGCAGCGTAATTATTTATTTTCCGGTCCAATCATAGAGAGGCCGACCCGACCTTTTTTGAGGTCAAGCTCCGTCACCCAAACCGTTACGATATCCCCAACCGCAACAACGTCACTAGGATGTTTCACGAAACCTTTCTTCAATTTCGAAATATGCACAAGACCGTCTTGTTTCACACCGATATCAACGAATGCCCCGAAGTCCACTACGTTACGAACGGTTCCTTCGAGTTCCATTCCCACTTGTAAGTCTTCCATCTTCAAGACATCGCTACGTAAGATTGGTCCTGCCACTTCTTCACGTGGGTCACGCCCTGGTTTCAACAATCCATCCAGCACTAATTCCAGCGTTTCTTGTCCGATACCAAATTCTTCTTTTAACTCTTTAGTATTCAATCCTTTAAGAGCTTCCTCTAACTCTGGTGAACCAAGCGCTAATTTTTCAGCATTGGCTTTTTTCAAAATAGCTTTAGCCACATCATAAGACTCTGGGTGAATGTCGGTACCGTCAAATGGGTTCGTTCCATCAATGATTCGTAAGAACCCAACCGCTTGCTCGTAAGCTTTTGGCCCTAAGCGAGGTACTTTCTTCAATTGCGTACGGTTTGTGAACTTACCGTTTTCGTCACGGAAAGCGACTACGTTGGCTGCTGTTGTCTTCGTTAATCCGGCAATATGCTCTAGAAGAGCGGCACTCGCCGTATTCACATTTACCCCAACCTTGTTCACGGCTGTTTCAACGACAAAGTCTAACTGCTCATCTAATTGTTTTTCTGGAACGTCGTGTTGATATTGTCCAACCCCAACAGCTTTTGGATCGATTTTAACGAGTTCTGCTAATGGGTCTTGTAAGCGACGAGCGATGCTAACTGCTGAACGCTCTTCGACTTGATAATCAGGGAATTCAAGACGTGCAATATCGCTGGCAGAATACACAGAGGCGCCTGCTTCGCTGACGATGGTGTACACAACCTTACGAGGGATTTGTCGTAATTGTTCTGCCACGAATTGTTCAGACTCACGGCTAGCCGTTCCATTTCCAATCGCAACAAGTGTCACGCCATATTGTTCCACGATGCGACGGAATTGTCCGCCTGCTTGAGCACGTTTGGCTTCTGAAGCTCCTACGTGAGGATAAATCACAGACTTACCAAGTACTTTCCCTGTTTCGTCAATCACTGCTAATTTACATCCTGTACGGTACGCTGGGTCTAGCCCTAAGATGACTTGACCTTTCATTGGCGCTTGTAATAATAAGTTCTTCAAGTTCTCCCCAAAAATTGCAATCGCTTGTGTTTGAGCCTTTTCGCTTAATTCATTTCGGATTTCGCGTTCAATCGCTGGTCCGATGAATCGTTTATAGCTTTCTTCAATTGCGCCTTCAACAATCGCAGCTGACGGTGAAGACGGATTTTTGATTTTCTCTTCTTTAATCTTTGTAAGAGGATTGGTCACATCGACTTCAATTGTCACGCGGACGACGTCTTCTTTTTCTGCACGGTTAAGAGCAAGCACACGGTGAGGAACGATGGATTTCACGGGCTCTTCGTAGTCGTAGTACATTTCGTAGACTTTCTTCTCGTCGAGCTCTTCTTTCTTCACAACAGACTTCACGATACCATTCTTTTGCGTAAATTGACGTAATTGTTTACGGTATTTTGCTTCATCGGAAATCCATTCAGCGATAATTTCTACGGCACCGTTAATCGCATCTTCGACCGTCAAAATCGCTTTTTCTTCATTGATAAAGGTTGCTGCTTTTTCTTCTACAGAATCCTTTGTTGTCATGAGTAACCATAATGCGAACGGCTCTAATCCGGCTTCTTTAGCAATCGTTGCCTTCGTGCGGCGTTTTTGTTTGTACGGACGATAAATATCTTCTAACGCTGTTAAGGTTGTCGCCTTGCTTAATGCAGCGGTAATCTCTGGTGTGAGTTTGCCTTGTTCATCAATCAGACGGCTAATTTCTTCTTTTCGTTTTTCGAAGTTTTCCAAATAACGTTGGCGTTCTTCGATTTCACGAATTTGCACTTCATCTAAAGAACCAGTTTGGTCTTTACGATAACGTGCAATAAACGGTACTGTATTCCCATCTTGTAAGAGACCTAATACCGTATCAATTTGTTTTGGTTTATATTGAGTGAGTTCTGCCTTCACAAGCGCTACGGAACGATCGTAAGCAGTGATTTCAGTTGTTTGTTCTGTCATAGTCAACTCCCTTTCTGTCTCCTCTATCCTAACATGAAATAAAAGGAAAAGCACCTAAGCAAAAATACTTAGGTGCCCTATTACGGCCATAGTTCAATATCAGCTGATTTTTACTCTTATAAAAGAGCTAAGATAATGAAGTTAAGGATGAATAATCCTGTAGCGACCCATAAAATTGGGTGAATGTCTTTCGATTTACCAGTAATCACTTTCACTAAGCAGTAGAAGATGAATCCTGCAGCAATCCCGTAAGAGATACTGTAGCAAAGGGCCATAAAGATGCCGGCAAAGAATGCTGGAATCGCTTCGTCCAATTCGTCCCATTTTACATCAGCGAATGAAGAAAGCATCATCACCCCAACGATAATTAACGCTGGTGCTGTCGCTTCTGCAGGAACGATGCCCACGAATGGTGCTAATAGTGTTGATAATAGGAAGAGACCTGCTGTTACGACTGCTGTTAAACCAGTACGTCCACCTGCACCGATTCCTGCTGCACTTTCAACATAGGTTGTAGGGTTTGAAGTACCGAAAATTGCCCCAATTGAAGTCCCAATCGCATCTGCGAATAAAGCCTTATCCATCTTAGAAGAGAATCCAGATCCGTTTTCAAGTTGACGTTCGTCTTCCTCAGAGAAGATACCCGTTTTACGACCTGTCCCGATGAACGTTCCAAGTGTGTCAAATGTATCTGATAAACTGAATGCAAAAATTGTCATTAAGACTAATGGTAACCTCGCTG
>CALIJD010000247.1 GCA_938017885.1 uncultured Granulicatella sp. | reverse complement strand
ATTGTTCCTAAAAAGGCTGGAAGTACTGAATTAGTTGTAAGCGCTCCAGATAGCAAAGATAAAGTGGTTCCTTTGAAGATCCTTGAACCAAACGAAACGTATGGGAACTTGTTAAAAAAATGGGATGCTATGATTTCTGGGAATGACTTTTACTCTACAGAGAGTAGTTATATGAAAGAAATCTTTAACATTAATGAAAAAGAAGTAGAAGGGTATCTATCAAGTTTCTTAGCAAATGATGAAAAGAAAATTTGGGATGTAGTTGGGGATTACTCTAAATCATCTAATTTGACGAAGACGTATAGACGCGTAGAGCAAATTGCAAAATCAGTTACGAATAAAAACTCAAAATACTATAACGACGACAAAGTGATTCAAGTGGTTAAGCATAGTATGAAATTAATGTATGACCATTACTACAATGAAAATACTGAGTCAAAAGGAAATTGGTGGGATTATGAAATTGGTGTGCCTCGTGCCATCAATAATATCCTAACGATTATGAATCGTTATTTCAGTAAAGAAGAAATTGCGAAATACTTAAAACCAGTGAGCAAGATGGTTCCAGATCCCTCTAAAATCATGGTCAGCCAAAACCGTGGTAAAACAGCTGTTGGTGGGAACCTTTCAGATTTAGGAAAAGTTAAAATCATTGAAGCGCTCCTCCTTGAAGATGACGCAAAATTAGAACGCTCAATTCAAGCCGTAAGTAATGTATTAGCATTAGTTTCTGAGGGCGAAGGTTTCTACTACGATGGTTCTTATGTAGATCATACAAATATTGCTTATACAGGGGCATACGGAAATGTATTAATTGATGGATTTTCTCAATTACTCCCCGTTATTCAAGCAAGTCCTTATAAGATTAGTCAAGATAAATTAAACGTTCTTTATCACTGGATTCATCAAGGATTCTTACCTTTGATTTATAAGGGTGGATTGATGGATATGACAAGAGGTCGCTCACTCAGCAGAAAAGTACAAAATGATCACTATGCTGCAGTGGAAGTTCTAAGAGGTATTTTAAGAATTGCAGAAGCAAGTGATCAACAAGAAAAAGCGAAACTTCAAGGGATAGTAAAAGACATCGTTTCTTCCGATAATTTCTACGATACCTTTAAATCGTTGAAGTCTTTCTACGATGTTCATCTCTTTGAAAGTCTAATGTACAATCCGATGGTAGAGGCGACTCCAAGAGACACTTATCTCAAACTCTATCAAGCAATGGATAAAGTGGCTTACTACAATAAAGAACGTGAATTTGCATTCGGAATTAGCATGTATTCGAATAAGATTCAAAACTACGAATTCATGAATAAAGAAAATGCAAAAGGTTGGTATACAAGTGATGGTGCCTCTTATCTCTACAATGATGATTTAAGTCATTATAGTGACGATTATTGGGCAACAGTCGATCCATACAAACTAGCTGGGATTACTGAAACGAATGAAGCTAGAGCAAAAGGATCTGGGATGACCACAATGGATCATTCATTTGTTGGAAGTACAGCGCTAGGAAATAAATACGGAACAGTTGCGATGGATTTCCAAAACTGGAACAAGACACTCACTGCTAAAAAATCTTGGTTTATTTTAGGAGATCGAATCGTATTCCTCGGTTCGGATATTAAGAACAGTACGGACAATGAAGCTTATACAGTAGTCGATAATCGTAAAGTTCAAAGAGACTCAAGAAATCGTAGTGCTTCGAAGAATGATTATAGTGTGGTTGCAGACGGAAAGGAAGTTCCTGTTTCAGACGCGGATAACAAAATGCAAGTAAAAGATTTACTCTTAAAATCTCAAAATACGCAAATGAATATTGGATATAAATTCTTAGAACCAACTACCGTTAATGTGAAAAAAGAAAACCGTAAAGGAACTTGGAAGGATATTAATGAAGGACAAAGTGATGAAGAAGTAGAAAACAGCTTCATTTCAATTGTTCAACCACATGACGCTACGAATAATAAATATGCGTATGTCCTCTATCCAAATCGTTCAGCTAAAGAATTTGAAGAAGAAAAGAACAACGACGACATTCAAGTTGTAGAAAATTCTGAAAAAACGCAAGCAGTCTTTGATAAGACGAATCAAATTTACGGAGTCGTTAAATATGATGACACTGAGTTGACATTAGAAGATGGCCTCGTATTGAAAGAAAAAGGAATTTATACCATTAAGAAAGAGGGCAATAAACTAGATATTGCATTCTTAAATCCAGAAGATCCTTCAGCAGGCCTACCTGCACTAAGTACAGACAAATACGAATTACAAAACTCAACAGAACCTACTGTTGAAAACAAGATTAGATATTACACGTATTTAGTGAAAAAACAAACAGAAGAAACTACTCAGGAACAAACACAAGAGCAAACACAACAAAGTTCAAGTGAATTAACCACTGAAAGTAGAAGCACAGAAGATTCAAAAGACTCCAATACAACAAAAGAAGAGTCTTTACCAGCTACAGGTGTTCAAAATCTTGAAGTGTATTCTTTATTGGGAATTTTATTATTAACAATTTCAATAATTTTATACAAAAAAAC